>JAHEEZ010000033.1 GCA_024640445.1 Acidobacteriota bacterium
ATGATATCGTGATTACTAAGTAATGTGCCAATAGGAAATCAATAAAGCCTGCAAAATCCAAAAAGATCTCCGAGCTTTCTGCGTCCTCTGCGGTTCGCACTCTTTGCCCAGTATTTTCAATGATCATTAAGACCTTCACCATCACCCCCTTTCAGCAAAACACGCGCGTCCTGGTCTGCGAGAGAAGCGGTAAAGCGATCTGCATAGATCCCGGTGAGGCCTGCGACGACATCACCGAGTTCATCAGATCGCACGGCTATTCGCTTCAGGCGATAACGCTCACACATGCGCATCTTGACCACGTCGGCGGCACGCTGGCGCTCCACGAGGCTTTTCCGGAAGCCGACATCATCCTTCACAAGGACGACGAGGAGCTTTACCTTAACCTTCCGCTTCAGGCTCTGATGATGGGGATTCCACAGGGTCAGTTGAAGGCGTTGAAAATGGATTACGACAACCCGCCTCCCATCAAGCGATATTGGAAGGACGGGGAGATCTACGAAGCGGGTGATCTGCGGTTCAAGGTTCTCCACTGCCCCGGGCACACAAAGGGTCACGTGGTTTTCGCCGAAGAGAAAGAGAAGAAGGTCTTCGTGGGAGACTGTCTGTTTGATGGTTCGATAGGCAGGACCGACCTTCCCGGCGGCTCTTACGATCAGTTGATCGATTCGATCACAAACAAGATCGTCCCGCTCGGCGACGACTTCACAGTCTATTCGGGACACGGCCCGGAAACGACCATCGGCAAGGAAAGGACGACCAATCCTTTCCTCACCGGTATGTATCAGCCCGCAAGAGGACGATTCGTTTGATCCATGCTACGGAGCAGACCGCGAGTTGGGAAGAGGCACATCATTCGAGAGCCCGAATTGTATTGCCTGAAACCCGGAAGTCGATCCGTTAATGAACCACGTGCCGATGGACGGCCTGTAAACGGCCGCATCCGCAACGGAATCACCGTCAAAATCACCGGGGGCAGGGATGTCCCCGGATGCTCCCCAAGGAAATGCAAAGAAGGTTGAATCTTCGGATCTAATCACAAACCATTCAGAGGTTGAATCCCTGAAGAATGCAACATCGGCCTTGCCGTCCCCTGTGTAATCGCCAACAGCCGTCCGATCCCCCGGAGAACCAAACTGATAGCCTATGATCCCGGCAGACGATCGAAACTGCCACCATTGATTTACCGAAGGCCTGTACTGGGCAATATCGTCCATCCCATCGCCGTCAAAATCCGCCACGGTGGGAACATCTTCCATGATGCCGAACGGGACCGCTAAGACCTGCGAATCAGAAGAACGCAGTGCAAACCAGGTTCCTGACGTGGGCCTGTAAACCGCCGCGTCGGTCTTGCCGTCGCCGTCGAAATCGCCTGGCGCGGGAATATCTCCGGCAGCACCGAATGGAAATGCGAAAAAGGTCATGTCTTCGCTCCGGATCACAAACCACTCATTGGTCGAAGGGCGGAAGAAGGCCACATCATCTTTGCCGTCCCCGGTGAAATCATTGGGTACAGGAATGTCAGTATTCACACCAAAGCTCACTCCAAGCGAAGTCTGAGTTGAGCTGTAATAGATCCACCACTGCCCGAGACCGGGGCGGAAGATCGAAACATCCGTCTTCCCGTCGCCGTCGAAATCGTACGGCGCGAACGGGCTCGACTGGAACGAAAACCTGCTTACGAAAACGTCTGAATCTCCAAAATTGTGGGTCGGGTCAAAAGAACCCGCTGTGGTTGGGAAGTTAAACGAACCGGCCGTACCGACGATGTGAGAATCACCGGTCGGCAAGGTTGCGATGCCGAAGCCAGTCTCGCCTAATGATCCGCCAATAAATGTGGAGTAGGAAAGTATGCTTCCGGTCGGATCCAGCCTCGCGAGAACGACATCTGTACTCCCGTTATGGGTTCCATCAAAAGCATCGGGCGTGGTCGGGAAACCAGGAACGCCGTCAAACGCAGATCCCGTCACACTAACGTACAAAGAGGAGTCGATGCCTATTCCGTTCCCCGAATCCAGGCTACTGCCGCCTATATATGTAGAAAACGTCAGCGCGGATCCGGATGAATTTAGCTTCGTAACGAATATGTCATCGAGCCCGTTCGCAGTTTCGTCATAAGCGCCAGCCGTCGTTGGGTAATCCGAACTGCCAGTTGTGCCCGTTACATAAGCGTTTCCAGTATTGTCCACAACAATACCGTTGCCTCGGTCCGTCAGGGTTCCGCCAAGAAACGTTGAATACGTCAACGCGGTCGCTCCAGAGTTCAGTCTTGAAACGAACGCGTCGATCCCCCCGTTGTGCGTCTCGTCGAAAGCTCCCGAAGTGACCGGAAAGTCAGGCGTTCCGGCTTTAGTTTCTCCCGTCACAAACGCTTCACCTGCCGAGTTTACGGCGATACCTTTCCCGATATCGTCCTGATCGCCTCCGAGAAATGTTGAATAGACGAGGCCGGTTCCGTCTGCATTGAACTTCGTCACATATGCATCGTCACCACCCGCTCGACTGCCCTGCACAACTCCCGTGGTAACCGGAAAGTCATTTGACCTTGATTTTCCTGTTACATAGGCGCTGAAGTTCGAATCAACGGCGATCGCACGACCTTCGTCGATGCCGATGCCGCCAAGGAAGGTTCCATATTCAAGAGCAGATCCATCGGCGCTGAGCCTTACAACATATGCGTCAAGGCTCCCCAGGGTTTCATCGTATGCTCCTGCCGTCACAGGAAAATCAACCGAAGCTGTAACGCCGGTCACATAGGCTCTCCCTAGAGAATCCACCGCGATACCCCTTCCGTTGTCGTCGTTCGAGCCTCCAAGATAAGTCGAATATAGAAGTGTCGAACCGTCGGCGCTGAATTTGGATACAAATGCGTCGCCCAGGCTCCCACCATTGAATGTAGTATCAAACGCACCCGCCGTAGTGGGAAACTCGGCGCTGTTCAGCACACTTCCCGTAACCCCTGTTACGTAAACATTTCCATTGGAGTCAGCCGCGATGGCGGTGCCGTTGTCAAAGTTGTCTCCGCCTAGAAAGGTCGAAAAAGCGAGATTCGAGCCTAACACGGTCGGATCGATTACCAGCGCTTTCGATCTATCGTACTCTCCAACGCTAAAACGCACTTTGGTAACCGACGGATCGGGGAGATCGTCTACCACAAGGGCGAATTCACTTTCCACATTGGTTCGCTGACCTTGGGAATCCTGATAAGTAATGGGTTTCCTGTGTACCAGATTTCCGGCATCAGTCACCAGAACGAGATCGCCTTCCGGATTGATACTGGCTGAATTTGCGCCGCTGATCTCCCATTCGATCGAATCGGGAGATCCACCGGGATTCACAACGAAGTCGTACCTGATAGCTCCGCCCTCCTTTCCCCGCCATATGAGGTCGATCCCGGGATAAACGTCTTCCGTCAAAACGGAAGCGTATGTCGCGACCCCTGTCTTCCATTTGTCCGGGTCGGAACCACTGATGTAGTTAACCTTCCCGGGAAGTTCCTCCGCGCCCTCTGGCGCGGCGTGTTCGTCTGCGCCCATCAATTCCATAAAGATCGCGGCTTTCCTTGTCTTCTTCAGCGGCTGGTCAGGAATGCCTTGTTCCGGGGAGTTCTCTTTCCCGGATTTGAGGACATAAACGGCTTTAGTGGGTGTGAGAAACAGATTGAACCCTCGTCCTCGCGCAAGGTACTTCACCTCTTCTTCGTTTTGTCCTGTATTGGGTTCAAAGTAGATGGCCGCGTTTTGAAGATTCGGACGAATTCCTCGTTTGGATCTATCCCCCTGTGACTTCTCGATTTCAGAATCAGGACTCAGGGCAAGCGGCGCGGCAACAGCGATCACCGCAAAAGCAAGCGTCCTGAAGAAGGGTCGATCCGGCAATAGATCAAAGGCACGTTCAATCATCGATTTCTCCTATTGAAGGGTTTCGGAGACGGACAATTACCACTATTTCCGCCAAATAGTGTTAACTCGATGGTCCGCACAGGGTCTTAGCGGCGAAGCATATCACGGAAAATAGGACAAGTGAATGGTTTTCAGGGACGATACAACCGGTGATCCAAAGGTCACATGGTTGGCAAACGTGGCGCACGACTGCGACGGCATGCTATTCTTTACAAAAATTTCAACTTGAAGGACCTGAAGGAGGAGTTATGAAGAAACTTTTAGCTGTCGCTGTATTTGTTAGTGTTCTTGCAGGGCAGTCATTCGCTCACGCGTCGCTGATCAGAGGGGTGTCCCGTCACACGCCGCAGCAGGACAATTTCAGGCTCGAGAAGGTGAACGGGAACGTTTACGTCCTTTTCGGAAATGGGGGGAACATAGGCGTTTCTTACGGCGGGGACGGTCTGATGACGATCGACACACAGTTCGAAAACATCGCCGACAAGCTCAAAGAAAAGCTCCGAACGCTTGGAACCGACAAACCTAAATTTGTCTTCAATACGCACTGGCACGGCGACCACACGGGCGGGAATGTTGTGTTCGGTCTCGACGCGATCATCATCGCGCACAAGAATGTGCGCGACCGTCTGCTGAATATCACCGAGTTTCGGGGTGAAAAACGCACTCCTACTCCAAAGATCGGACTGCCGATGATCACCTATTCGCAAGGGCTTTCACTCTATTTCAACGGCGAAGAGGTAAAGGCCGTCCATTTCCGCAAAGGTCATACTGATGGCGATACCGTGATCTTCTTCACCGGCTCGAACGTGGTCCATCTCGGCGACGACTTCTTCGTAGGCCGCTTCCCGTTCGTCGACCTCGCCAGCGGCGGAAGCGTTGAGGGCCTGATAAGGAATATCGGTGAGCTGATCCAGATGATCCCTGCTGACGCGAAGCTTATACCCGGCCACGGTTCTGTTTCAACGATCGATGACCTGAAGGACTACCACACAATGCTTGTCGAAACGACGGTTGCGGTCCGAAAGGAAATGAAGGCAGGAAAGACGCTCGAGCAGATCAAAGCCGCCGGATTGCCGGACAAGTACAAGGAAGCTGGTTCGGGATTCATCAACCAGGACGCGTGGATCACGACCATCTATCAGAGCTACACGCCGAAGATGGGAGAGTAGTGAATGGTGAATCGTAAATCGTGAATGGGGGAACGGACCGCGGGCATCCCTGCCCGCTCTCAGTGAGCGGTAAGCGGTGAGCCGTGCGTTGTGTCAGTAGCCCGATCGTGAGGGAGGGCGTAGATAGTTGGTTGTCAGTGAAAAAGCGGGGGCTCAGCCCCCGCCATCTTTTTGCCGACAAGCTCGCCGGTAAGCCAGAGGCTTACCGCACATCGGACCGTGGGAGCCGCTATTCCTTTCTATTCACGATTTACTATTCACGATTTACGATTAACAACGTACGCAAATGGGCGGGCAAGCCCGGGCCTACTCAGAAATCGCCGTGAAAAGGTCCAGCACGACCTGCCATTTTCCACCGCGATACCTCAAGATTCTCAGGAAATTACCCTTAATCGGTTTGTCCGAGTCGAAGGAGGACTCAATCCTGCCAAAACAATACTGCATTCCTCCTTCGCTCTTGCACTCCCCTTCCTCAGCCATGCGCTTTTCAGCATTCACCCTCGCAAGCGCGTCACTTCCACCGAGCACAAACTCCCCATCGCGGTAGATCCTTACATCATCGCCCAACGATTTATTCGTACCATCCTCTCCGGGAGTCAGACCCGCTTTATTATCTTGCTTCGCGTCGGTGACGGGGAATTTCAACTTAGGCGTGCTCCCTTCCGGCTTCCCGTGCGAGATGCCTATGTCGAGGATCGCCTTGAAATTTCCGTCCTTCTGCTTCTTCCAGATCGTGACATACTCGCCGAATGCAACGGGTTCGCCGTCCTTACCCTTCGGCCAGAACTGCCACGGGCCGGTCGTGTATCCGAGATCTCCGTCTGCGTTGATGTCCGCCCAGACAGGTTCCCACGAAAGGAGCCCAACCGAAGGCGGCCGTTTCTTCCAGACCTCTATTCCGTTCACCGCAGTCGGTTCAAAGACAATCGAGTCGTCCGCGAGGAATTCAAGGAATGCTTCCTTCGTGCTCTTCTCCGCCGCGGCGCGCGCGAACGCCCGCTCGGTATCGACGAGTTTTTCGAGATCGGTCATTTTTTGAGAGAAAGCGGATACAGAGGCGAAAACGACGACTGCAATAACAGTGAGAATTTTCATTTTGGAACCTCGATCAAGCAAGCGGGGAGTCACCACGGAGAACACGGTGAACTCCCTTAGGGGGATCCACCGGCCAACGACTCTTCTTTGGGTCTCAGCGCCTTTGCGGGAGATCTTATTCCTTCACGAATCACGATCACTCTTCACAAACGGACACGCTCCCTAACGGTCGCGTTTCCGCCATTCACGATTCACGATCACTCTTCACAAACGGACACGCTCCCTAACGGTCGCGTTTCCGCCATTCACGATTCACGATCTTCGCCCTCCCTCACGGTCGGGCTACTGACACAGCCCGCCGCTAAACGGTTCACTGATCATTGATCAAGCGACTGTGATCTCTTTCGTCAGGTAAACGTCCTGTATGGAGTTCAGCAATTCGACGCCCTCGTCAGTCGGTCTCTGGAACGCCTTGCGTCCCGAAATCAGGCCGGTTCCGCCGCCGCGCTTGTTGATCACAGCCGTTCGGACAGCTGCTGCCAGATCGCCGTCACCCTTCGATTCGCCGCCGGAATTGATCAAACCGCAGCGGCCCATGTAATTGTTTGCCACCTGGTAACGGACAAGGTCGATCGGATTGTCCGTCGTAAGGTCCGTGTAGATCTTCGGATTCGTCTTGCCGTAGCTGCTTTCCATGTTCAGCACATTATATCCGCCGTTCCTGCTCGGGAGCTTCTGCTTGATGATGTCCGCCTGGATCGTCACGCCAAGGTGGTTCGCCTGTCCGGTCAGGTCCGCGGCGCTGTGCATATCGCCCGCTTCCGTCTTGAACGCAGGGTTCCTGAGATAGCACCAGAGGATCGTCGCCATCCCGATCTCATGGGCGTATGCGAACGCCTCAGATACCTCGATGATCTGCCTGGAAGATTCTTCCGAACCGAAGTAGATCGTTGCGCCGACCGCCACCGCTCCAAGTTCTTTCGCCTGGTCGATAGAACCGAACATCACCTGGTCAAAGGTGTTCGGATACGTCAACAGTTCGTTATGGTTGATTTTCACGACAAAGGGGATCTTGTGCGCGTATTTTCTCGAGACAGCTCCAAGCACGCCGAAGGTTGACGCGACAGCGTTGCAGCCGCCTTCGATCGCCAGTTCAACGATATTCTTCGGATCAAAAAGCTTTGGATTCGGAGCGAAACTCGCTCCCGCCGAATGCTCGATACCCTGGTCGACCGGCAGTATCGACAGATAGCCGGTGCCGCCGAGCCTTCCGTTGTCGAAGAGCGTCTGCAGCGACCTGAGCACGGACGGCCGCCGGTCGGACTCGATCCATACGCGGTCAACGAAATCCGGACCGGGAACGTGAATGTTGTCTTTTGCTATCGTGTTGCAGGTGTGCCCGAGTAAAGTCCCGGCGTCATCGCCCAAAAGTTCTTGTATCTTACTGTAATCAACAGCCATTTCTGATTCTCCTGATCAAAATCGATTCTTTATAAATTTGTTGAGGAAACGACGCAGATTATAACACAAGACCGCTTGGCGACCTTTTGAGACCGCGATCAGCAATGCCGGTTCCATAAACACGCAAGAGCCCCTTCGAACATTGTTCGAAGGGGCCTGTTTCCAATCGCTGGACTTTGTCTATTTCGCCGCCGCGGCCGCTTTCTGCTTGACGGACTCAAGCTGAAGTTCTATCCGTATAACATCGGAAAGCACTGCCGTACCGTCAGGCAGATTTCCTCCGTAATTTACATTGAACTCCCTCCGATTGATGCTGGTCGAAGCATCGATCCCCATCCGCACGGTTCCGCGTTCGTCTTTCATAGGTCCGTAGAACCTGAACGGGATCGTAACCTGCTTTGTCACGCCCTTCATGGTCAGGTCCCCGATCAGTAAATAGCCCTTCCCTTTCTTTTTTACTTCGGTGCTCTTGAAGGTCATCTCGGGATATACGTCCACCTCAAAGAAATCCTTGCTCCGGAGATGATTGTCGCGGGCGTTTACTCGCGTGTCGACGCTTTTCATCTGTGCCGTGAATTCAACCTTCGAGTTCTTGATCTTGTCCGCGTCAAAGTCGACATTGCCGGTAAAATCGTTGAAACTGCCAGGCACATCCACAAGCCCCATATGCCGGACCCTGAACCCTATGTAGCTGTGAGCCTTGTCGAATGAATAGACGCCCGACTGATCCTCTTTGGACAATTTCTCCGAGGACTCAAAGCTCTCGAACCGCTCTTCGAGGTCGGGGGTTCGCGCATTTGTTACAAACTGAAATCCCGCGAACACTGACAATGCCAGCGCCGCCGCAATTCCGGAAAAGATGATCTTCCTCTTGTACATACTTCCTTAACTCCTATAAAACCTGACCACTAGAATATCCTATGATTTTAGACCACGCGGGTGACCAATACAAAAAGACCTGCCTTTTCAAAGTGGTTTCGCAAGGAGGCCTCGGGTGGATTCAGTTAAACTGACAAAGAATTCCCTGTCTAATTCTCCTGCGCTTCTACCAGCTTCTTGAGATTTTTCAGGTCGTTATTCAGATCGTCATCGATCTTTCGGGAGAGTATCGTGATAGGAGTGTTGTATTGCAGTTCGCCAATGCTCATCAGCGTGACCCGTGCTGTCGTACCGCCTTCTGCCTTGTGCAGTTCATACCTCTGCTTCATCTCGAACGGTTCGTCCAGGTAAAGCTCCGCGATCTTCTCCGGCTCGTATTTCAGCACCAGCACCTTTGCCGAATACCGCTTGTTCATAAAATCGCCGACACGTTCCACCTTTGCCCCTTTCTTGTAAAGCCCTGATTCCATCGGGAACACTTCGCGGAGGCTCCTGATCCAGAGTTTGTCCATCTTTGGATTGAACATCACATCTGCGACCTTGGAAGGAGACTTCTCGATGAAGATCTCTGCACGGACTTCGATTGCCATCTGGATTCTCTCCTTATAGGGTTATGCGCGGAAATGTCTGGGGACAGTCCGACAAGAAGATATCAGCAAGTAATATATCTGTAAAGCATTAGAACTGTTGAGGATACGTAGCCTTATACTCCTGTCTGCCAGTTCTTGATCGCCGCGATCGGGTAAAGAAGCATCACGATGTTGATCAGAAGACTGTCGCGAATGGTGACCATAAGCATTATCTCGATCACCGCGAAAAGTATCAGGGACTTCCAGAAACGCAGCTTGTACGCGGTAATGAAGCCTATTACACAGGAGATCACATCGCCGATAGAATTCGTGATCGAGTCACCGAAGTAATCAAGCGAAGCTGTGTTTGCCCGGTATTTTCCAATAATGAAGGGCGAGTTCTCGATGACCTCCCACAGGCTTTCGCCAAAGACTGCGACCAGTAATAACCACGAGAAGGTTATCCGGCCCCGGAACAGAAGGTTCGCGCCCCACAAGAAGAGAACACCGTGCAGAAGGTGCGTGAATGAGTAAGGATCAAACAAGTGCTGGGACGTGTGCGAACTCCAGGCGTCCTTCGTTATCAGGTAGATCGCCGAATCAAGTTCGCACCACCATACCCTTCCCTGGAACCACAGTTGGACCGTCATCAGGAGGATGATCGAAGCCATCAGTATCCAAGGCAGATAGTCGATGAACCTTTCGTGGCGGAACAATCCGTTCCGGGGCCTGTGTTCTTTCTTGTTCATCTAAGCGGATGTTAGAGTTTGGCCATATCCCACTTCCGGCGTACCTCGATTATTAGAGCCGCGACCTTCTCATTCACTTTCCTGAAGTATTCGTCCGCTTTTTTCTGATCGAACTTTGGATAACCCTCACCTTCTTTGTAGAGTCCGATCGACGAAGGAAAGGGAAACGCCGCCCACGTGCCGGACCTTGGAAACGGGGTCGCAAGGTCGTCATTGTATCGTTTCTGATCCACAAGCGTCGCGTCTATCGCCTGGATATATGCCGTCTCGTTCCAGCCGGCGTGACCGCCGTCCTCACCGAAAACTTCCTGCGTTACATCGGACGCGAAAGACCACCAGTTGATCACAAGAGTTCGGACCCTTTTCTCGATCGCGACCTCTTCAGCAACCGATTGGAGAACTGCGGTCTGGCCCCCGCCATGTCCGTTCAGGATGATGATGTTGCGGAAACCGTTCTTCACCAGGCCTTCGATGATCTCTTTGACGAACGGACGATATGCCTTCTCCGAAATCCGGAACGCGCCCGGATAGCCTTCAAGACTTCCCGTGATCCCGTATGGAAGAGTGGGCGCGATCATCGCGTTGGTCTGTTTCGCGATCGCCTTTGCCATTGCGGCCGGAGCTGTATTGTCCGCTCCGTTGTTCACGACTCCGTGCGGCTCCAGGGTGCCGGTCGGCAGCAAGACCGTGTCGATCTTGGAAGGAACCGTTTCGCCGAATTCCATCCAGTTGATCCGGTCCATCTCGCGGGTTGTGACGATGTCGGCAGATTGCGCAAAGATACCGACGGCCATTGCCGCCGTCAGTATGAAGAGCAAGGGAAGATATTTCATACGGACTCCTGTCTGAGTGCTGGCAAATGATCGGAAGATTCAAAGGCGAACATAACGGCGGTTCGAATCATGACGTTGAGTTTACGACATAGCGGGGAATTTTACAGTAAAGATGAGGAAAAGATCGTTCGACCCACTGCTCACCGTCTTTTCGCTTCGCTCACGGCAGGCAAGACGGCTCCTGTTCACTCGAACACGACCCACTGCTCACCGTCTTTTCGCTTCGCTCACGGCAGGCAAGGCGGCTCCTGTTCACACGAACACGACACACTGCTCACCGTCTTTTCGCTTCGCTCACGGCAGGCAAGACAGCTCCTGTTCACTCGAACACGACCCACTGCTCACCGTCTTTTCGCTTCGCTCACGGCAGGCAAGGCTGCCTGCGCTCCAGTCGCAAACGCGCCTCACCCATCACTCATCACTTTCTGATAGAGTCCCAGAACAGCTGCGTCTGCTCCACGTAGTTAGCGTTGTTGCTCTCTTTCGCCCAGGCATTCGCTTCAGCGATCATGTTCAGCGCAGCCGCCTTCTTGCCCTGTTTGAAGAGGATCTTGGCGGCAAGGAGACCGTACCGGGGATTCTTAGGGCTTTTTTCCAGGGCCGAGTTTATCCAACCGATCGCCTTGTCAAGATCGCCGTCGTTGTTAAGGTAATACTCCGCGGCCAGGAAGTAGTTAAAATCCGAGGCAGTCGCCGGATCTTTGAGCAGTTCTCCGATCTGCCGGTCCACGTTGCCGTCAACATCGTACACAACCGGGAAGGCGACTCGAGTATTCTCCCAGCTCAGTACCACGTCGACCGAGTTACTGGTGAGATTCGCGAACTCGATCGTGAACGTTTCGACAAAGTGGTCGGTCCGTAAAGGGGTCGATTTGAAGCGAAACACATCGTCCGCCTGTTTGTAGACGTCGCCCGCCAGCGCCCTCAAACGAAGGTTGCTGTGGATGATCATCGTCCACTCGCCCTCACCCGGGATCGTGTAGAGAGCGTAGGTTCCCGCCTTCAGGGGAATTCCGGCAACTTTTACATCTTCGGCAAAGGTCAGTTTCGTAGAGGCATTGGCACCGGTCCTCCATATCTCCCCAAACGGAACCAGTCCGCCAAAGATCTTTCTTCCTTTGGCGCTCGGCCTGGCGTAACTGAGCTTTACCTGAGACAACGCGACGTCCTGCGTTATCTCAGCCTGGGGACTTAATGTGGGGACGTTCAGTCTCTTTTCACCGTCCTGGCCAAGATTTATTTGCGATAGCGATAGTGCAACGACTACAGTCAGCAGAAATTTGATCATCTTCCCTCCGTGAAAGTGCCGCGTCCGGCGGCGCAATTTGTTAAGTATTTGATTTCAGACATTGTAAACAATCGATTAGTCAGTTAAAACTTTGGTGAACTATAAAGGAGAATCTATAGAACCGATGTCGATCAAGAAGATAATCGCCGTTGTATACACCGTACTAGCTATCCTCGCCGTAGCCGCCGGATTCCTGGCGCCTAACCAGGGACCGCTGAACTTCATATTCGTTTACCTTCTGGGATTGCCCTGGGTACTTGTTGGGAATCTGTTCTCTGAGGTCGGCGTCGTTGGCGGTTACGCGCTGGGGATCGGTTCCCTGATCCTGAACGCAGCGATCCTTTGGTGGTGGGCTCTGCGCAAGAGTTCGAAATAACAAAACGCCGCGGATCGAACGACTTCCGCGGCGCCTTGCTGCGCACCATCGAGTTGTCAGCTTGCCGCCTGAAGTTTCTTTGCCACTTTCTGAACCTCGTCCAGTACCCGGAGAAGGTTACCGCTCCAGATCTTCTTGATCTCTTCCTTTGTGTAACCCCTGCGGACTAGCTCCAGTGTCACGTTGAACGTTTCGGAAGCGTCCCGCCACCCTTCAATTCCGCCGCCACCGTCAAAGTCCGAACTGATCCCGACGTGGTCTATCCCGATCTTCTTCACAAGGTAATCAATGTGATCCACGAAATCCTTCACGTTCACGTCGGGCGCCTTTTCCTTAAGCCGCTCATCGATCACGGGGCGCGCCTTTCTCTGGACGGCCGCAAATTTTTCGATGAACGCTTCGCGTTCCTTTTCCGGAAGCTTCATTATCTCTTCGCGCGATGAGGGAAGCTTGATGCCTTCCTTTTCCGCGAACTCCTGCAGGATCTCCCGGCCAAGCTTCTCCCGAAGCGCTGTCTTCTCTGCGTTGACATACGCGCCCAGCGCGACCGCCTGGACCACACCGCCGTTCTTCTTTATCCAGCCGAGCTGTTCATCGTCCAGGTTGCGGCTGTGATCGCACAGAGCTCTCGCCGATGAATGCGAGGCAATGACGGGAGCCTTGGAAAGCTCGATCATCTGGCGGATCGCCTCCTTTGAAGGATGGGAAATATCGACCATGACCCCCCACTTATTCATCTCGGCGACCGCCTTCATTCCCATTTCGCTGAGTCCATTGTTGAGCCAGACACCGTCCTTCTCTCCGGTGTTCGAATCGGAAAACTGGCTGTGCCCGTTGTGCGCCAGAGACATATACCGCGCGCCCCGCTCCCAGAATTTTCTTACGTTGCCAAGATCGGTGCCCATCGGGTACGCGTTCTCGACACCTATCATCGCCACAAGCTTTCCTTGCTTGTGAAGCCTTCGCACATCATCCGAGGTCCGCGCAAGGCCGATCCTGTCCGGCGCGTACTTTGTCACAAGCCGTTCGATCGAATCGAATTTATCGATAGCGTTAGCGTAAGCCTTCTTGTATCCCGCTTCATCAAGATCGCCCTGGCCCGTGTAGACGATGAACCACGCCACATCGAGCCCGCCTTCCTTCATCTTTGGGATGTTGACCTGTGTATCAAGCTTTTGGGAGTAATTCTTCTCATCCGTAAAGTTCGCGGTGTTGATGTCATCGTGCGTGTCGAGAGTGATCACCTCCGCGTGAATCTTCTTCGCCTTTGCGATCAGTTCGTCTTCGTTCAATTGTTTCTTGGATCCCTGCTGCGAAACGGTCGTGCCGATAAGCAGCAAGGAGGCGATGATAGCGGACAAAAAGATCTTCTTCATATGCCTCTCCGGAAATTTCAGATTTTGTATTGCGCCGGTACTGGCGCCTGGGATTGCCGTAGCTTAACCTGCTCGCTTTCTCATAAGCAAGAACATAAACACGCCAATGAGTATCGCGATCACCGGAACCGCCACGTAAAAGATGGACCCGAGCGCAGGGATCGTCGTCGCGGCCTCCGTCGATGCCTTTCTTTCCAACTCCGCATCAGCGTTCGCAGAAGCGAGGGCCGCGTAGTGTTTGGTGTCCTTCAGGAAGGAACTGAGCTTGCTCTTGGCCTGATTTTCGATGGACCCGCGCAATAGCCCCGCCAGCTTTCCCCGCAGTGCGCTTGCCCTTGAACGATTTACGAAGACAAGGTAGGTTTCGGAGTCTCGCCTTCCTTCGGGAATCCCTGACAGCACCGCTACTCCAAGGGATGAATCGAAGTAGTGGTTCGCGAAGATCTGTTTTGAAACGCTGTACATGCTTCCCGCGTCACCTACGCCGGTCCGAAGCGACATTGAATGCGTGAACATTACAACCGGCTTAAGCCCTACCTTGACCGCCGACCAGGTAATGTCGTTTTCTGCACCTTCTGGTTTTCCGGACGGATATCCGCGGACATACAATGCAAACGCGGGATAGCGTTCGTCGATCCAGTACAGTTTCGCCATCAGATCCTTGTACTCGTCGCCAAGCGGAACGACCAGGTCCGTATCACGGTAGACCATAAGGGACGGATCCCCGTTCTCCGAGTATCTCCTTACATATTCCGTAAGGGTTTTCTTCAGAAGGTTTTGAGCGGATGAATTCGCATCCGATGATTCCCAGTCGACATCTCTCCGCAGCGCCTCGATGATCTCCGCGGACAGGTTCCATTCACAGTCGCCGATCCGGCATTCCCTGAGGTCTGCCAGCTCGCCTTCTCCAAAAGCGAGATCTTTCAGATCATCCGCCTGAACGGGAAGACTAAAGGCGCCGGATTGTCTCGACGTGTTCCGCTTTTGGCTGTCGACAGTCCGGCGGAATCCCTTGAGGGCCATCTCGAACGAAAATGGGATCCTGACCGCTCCTATCAGCGCGACCTCGCGTTTCACGCTTCTGGTTAGTTCCTTGACGACGATCTCGCCTTTTTCCAGTCTCTCGATTTCTTGTTCGGTGAACTCGCCTGATTTTCTCAGGTCTGCGCGGATGGTTTCCGCGGTGACGACATCCTGTCCCGGTGCGGCACCCGCGAGCAGCGCTGTGCACACCATCGCAGCAAGGGTCAAATAGATGAACTGATTCTTCGTAAACATCGTGATTTCCGTTAACTATATCCTAAACGGCTACCCCGTTCACACTTCATGTCCCGGTTTAACCAGGTATGTCGGTATCCCTTCAGGTTATGTAAAGAAGATGTAATCCATTCGTAATCGAGGATTCACATTCCGTTGATATGCTACGCCAAATTACGTTCTAACCTACATTCTGATCGAAGACTGAGTCCTCCACCGTTTTTCTAATTCGCCAGGACACTAATTCGATCATAACCGCAGGCAACCTGGTTCCTGAATCTCAAGGACTCCTCTTCAATTTGAATGAGGACAGACCGTCCGGAAGACCGCTTCTTGTCTTATCCGACGAAGTGAGCGGATCAACAACAGTTCACTCTATCGAGATGAGCCTCTACCCGGCCAAAAACGAAGCGGCCCGGTTCCTTTTCAGGGGCCGGGCCGCTGTTCCTTAGCAGAACAGATTCACTCCTCGCCTTTCTTGTCGCCGTTCCCTGATCTGCCATCCTTCGCAACGGGTGCCACACCCGCTGAATCCTTGATACGCAGGTCTCTTTGCGGGAAGGGTATCTCAATGCCGGCGCCGGATAGTGCCTTAAAAACACCGAGCGTGATGTCGCTCCGGATCCTAGGCCATTTGGACGTATTGTCCGCCCACGTTCGAAGTTGAAAATCGAGCGCGCTGTCACCAAACCCAATGAACAGCACCTGAGGGGGCGGATCTGACACCACCTCAGGATGAGATTCGCCAACCTCCGCCAACAACCTCATCACCTCTTCAGGGTCCGAGTCGTAAGAAACGCCGACATTTACATCGAGCCTTCTAATGTCGTTCGCGGGCGTCAAATTGGTCACTTCCTGCGAAAGCAGGTGGCCGTTCGGCACGATGACCTCGGCGCCTTCGAATGTCCCGAGCACGCTCGCCCTGAGTCCGATCCGTTTCAGGTCACCTATCTGGTCTCCTTTCTGAATTACATCGCCAACCTTCACCGGACGTTCGAATAGAAGTATCACGCCGGAGATGAAATTCTCGACGATGTTCTGAAGGCCGAACGCCAGTCCGACACCGAACGCGCCGGCGAGGATCGTGAACTTGGTAAGGTCGATGCCAAGCGAGAGGATCGCAAGGCTGAACCCGGCGACCAGCAACACGTAGTGGAGGATCGTCGAAGCCGCGTAAGGAACCCCGTCGCTCATCTGTACGCGCGTGTATACGTCCTCTTCGAGAACAAACCTTATGAACTTCGAAAGTGCGAAAGCGAGCCAGACGATCACACAAAAGATCAGAACATCGGCGAGGCTCATCGAAAAGGACCCGAGCGTGACCTCAAAACTGATTGCTGCTGAAAGACCTTTATTTATCGGATCGAGAATATAGAAGCGGCCGAGAGTTGAGATGATCCACCACAACACGAGCCACCATCTCAGGAACTTCGAGATCTTGGACCGCACGACCGACCTATGGAACTGGACCATCTTCAGCCTCGAAAGCGGCCTGACGCGGAGCAGGAAAACTGCGAAACTGACAAGGATCAGATAAAACGCATAGAGGAATAGTCCCGCGTAAGCGCTCTTCAGCAATCCACCTGCCAGGAATCTCGCAAGATTGACGTAGCCGAACAGGTTCGCGAGGAACGAGATGCCGAGAGGCACCGATGACAATAGCACCACCTTCTTAACAAACGCGACCAGACGTTCGTGACCGGTCAGGAAGGCTACTTTTCCCGGATCCCTCTTGTATAGCCAGATTACCAGTGCCACCGCCGCGAGCATTTCGATGCCGAACATGATCCGGTAAACGAACGGGTACGCGTAGAAGAGAGACAGGGCCTCGTCGTAAAGATAGAAACCGACAAGGGCAGTGAGTACCGGTACGATCGGTCTTTCGACAACCTTCTGAAGGATGACGTATGCCGGAATCAGTATCAGCTGGGCCAGAAAAACAACAAGCAGTTCCGGCAGTTTTTCTGAAGCACTGCCGTATAGGTAGATCGTGATAAGAGCGGTTGAGGCTAGCGGGGAATTAAAGAACACGAGAACCTTGTCCAACTCCGGGTCTTTTTCCACCAGCTTCAAAGTGCTTCGCTTGGCCCTACGCAATGCGAGATATATAAAGAACGAAATTATTAGCAGAACGATGATACCGCCGAGACTATCTACAACGTAGTCGATCGCAATCCTGTATTGCGCGCTAAGCGTGGCCGCGAGCTCATCATTAGAGATCTCGGAGAGGCTGGACACGCTCCACAACGGCGGCGACTCCCTGGTGATCAGATTAGAAAGCGCGGCGTTCCTCTCTGTCACGGCAAGGTCGGCGATCTGCTCGATCCTTTCCTCCTGCTTACTAACCGAAGCCTGAATGTCCAAAAGTTCGGTCCTCGCTTCCGCGATCCCATTCTGCGCTTTCTCGATGTCGCTGATCGTCTGATCGATCGTCAACCTTATCGCCCCTGGAACTTCCTTGACCGTCATTCCGGGCTCTGGAGTTGCTTCAGCCTCCGCTTTGCCATCCCCATCATCAGTAGGATCCGGGCCAGGTTCCGCCGCGCTCTTACCGCTTTTGGTTTTATTCGAAGGCGAAGCCGCCGGTGTCGGCGTTGCGGTCACCTTTCCGCCATCGACCGAATCCTTGAGCTCTTTCCAAAGCCGATGAATTCCCGATAGTTCCTGTTCCGCTTCGTCGAGCTTGGCCGAGTATGAACTCAGATCGGTACGCCAGAAATCGACCGTCGTCAGGTAACCCCTCCACTGCTTTTCGATGTCGTCTATCGTGTCCAGCGAAGGGATTCCAGCAAGCTTTCTTCGCGCGGAAGGTTCTTGATCGTCGAGCTTCTTGGTCTGCATACCCAGCCGCCGCCGCGTATCGACAACTGACGTGTCGCCAAGGACCGTCCGTTTCATCTCGTCGATCCTGCGTTCAACCCGTGCAGACTCCTGAACCACTCCCGCGAGAGGTATCGGGGTGGGCGTCGGGGTGGGAGTCTCTGACGGAGACGGGGTCGGGGACGCGGCCGAAGGGGCCGTGCCCGGGAAGAGCGACGTCTGCGCTGTCACTTTTTCGCCAACCGCCCAAAGCACCACGGCCAGCACAGCAACCGGGATCACTACGTATCTTGTCTTGAGAAAGGAAACGAACATATTTTCTGATGTATCCATATCGGAGGATGGAATTGCTAACGAGAGGACTGCAGTTTGCTGTCCGGGATCAGGATCTTCCGTTAGAACAAGTCTACAAGTTTTGGCTCCCGTGCTCTAGCCGGCCGGTTTTTGATCGGCGATCGCTCCGGCGACTTATGAACCATTGCCATGCTTGCGGGCCAGGAAATAGATGCCCGCGGCAGCGGCTATCGCGACAAAGAGAAGCCAAACGTATGAATATCCACCAAATATCTTCCCGAGGAAGCCCTTTTGCGCGGCCAGGTCCGCCTCTTTCCTCCCGCCGAGTGCATACGCGGTAAACCGTTTAGTATCCTCAAGCGCTCCCCGCAATTTGTTCTCAGCCTCTCCGTCGACGGCGACCCTCGCGATCTGCCCGAGCGTTCCGGTCAATGCTCCCGCTCTTGAATGGTTGACAAAAAAGACGTATGAATCGAAACCGCCTCCGGCTTTCGGGAAGCTTGTGATCGCGGTAAGCGCGAGCGAGGAATGGAAGTAGTGGCTCGCATAGATCTGCTTCGAGATAATGAATGCCTGGGGAATGCCGCCTTCTTCCTTTTTATAAAAGATCGTATGCGTGCTCACAATTACAGGCTTGAATCCGATCTGCACGTTGGACCAGTTAACAAATCCTTCGACCCCTTCCGGTCTCTGGGCAGGGAACCTCCGGAGGTACTCCCTGAACTCAGGCGCGAAGTCACCGATCCAGAGCAGGTTGTCGAGCAATGATCGCTGCTCGTCCTGAAGTGACAGGGGTTCCGGATCGTCTCTGTAGATCATCAATGCGGAATCACCTTTCTTCAAATACTCAGCGGTGTATCCGGCAAGCATTGTTTTGATCATTTCGTCCGCTTTCCGGCGGCCTTCGGACGACCCCCAGTTGATATCGTCGGAAAGTCGCTTGATCATCTCTTCCGAAAGGCTCCATTCACATTCTCCGACTTTGCAGCTGCTCAGAGCGCTGATCTCGGATCGCGATATCTTTAATGTTGAAAGGTCTTTGGGCGACGGAGGATCTTTGAAGACGCCGCGCTCGGTGGCTATCTTCTTCTCCTGCGTCTCGATCGCCCTTCGGAAGGCGTCAAAGACAACATCCCCAGGGGCTTCCAGCTTGATCGCCCCGCTAAACGCAACTTCGGTCGGATCATCCGGGCTCAATTGCCTCACGATGATCTCTCCTTTCACCAGTGATTTGAGTTCGTCCTGTGAGAAACCCGCCCCCTCGGTCAGGACCTTCCGCATCTTTTCGTAGAGCGGACCCTGAGCCGGGGTGATGGACGGACTGGCGAGAAGGACCAGGAAAATGGTGCTCGCAACGATCAGACCTATTGCGGTCCTGGCGGTGAATCGTTTTTCGGTCATAACGCATATTACCGCATTCAGCATCCCGGTTCGAAAAACAGCCGATGGAAGCAGGAATCCCGTGATCCCTTCTTTCACGTACCAGCGTCTTTCGTGCTAGCCTACAGCGCGTCAGTCTTCATTTCAGAAATCCTTTGGCGCGCCGCCGCCTCGGTATGTTGATACAGAAATTGAGATTCGGAGAATATCAGGATATGCAAAAACGCTTGCTCTTGTTTCTTTTCATTTTCGCGTTGGCCGGTGCTGCTCTTGGACAGGACCGCATCGCTGAGTTTGACCGCTTTGCCGAGGCCGCCCGCAAGGAATGGAAGGTTCCGGGAATGGCCTTGACCGTAGTTAAGGACGGAAAGGTGATCTTTTCGAAGGGCTACGGGGTTAGGGAACTTGGCAAACCGGAACCCGTGGATACGAAAACCCTGTTCGGCTGTATGTCGACGACGAAGGCGATGACCGTCGCCGCGCTCGCGATGCTGGTAGACGAGGGAAAAGTGAACTGGGATGACAAAGTGGTCGACCATTTGCCGGAGTTCCGTTTGAGCGATTCCTACGTCACTGCCGACCTGCGGGTTCGCGATCTTTTGACCCACAACAGCGGACTCGGCAACACGGACCTGATCTGGGCTTTATATCCAAACATTTCGGCGCCGGAGATCATTGAACGGATGCGGCTTCCGAAGCTCGCGTACCCTCTGCGCGGCGGGTACGAGTACCAGAACCTGATGTATTTCTTCGCCGGACAGTTGACCGAAAGGGTGAGCGGAATGCCCTGGGAGAAATTCATCACGGAACGGCTGTTCAAGCCCCTGGGAATGAACAACACCTTCCCGAATCTGGCGCTTTCCGAAGGTTACATGAACCGTTCAGCTTCACATTTCGAGATCGAAGGCGAGATCCTGACGATACCCGAAGATAGCGCCGACGCTGTCGCCCCCGCGGGCGCGGCATGGTCGACGGCGGATGACATAGGGAAATGGGTCGCCTTCATGCTGTCTAACCCCGAGATCAATGGGAAACGGCTTCTGAAACCGGAGACGTACGTTGAGATCCTGAAACCGCACATCATCGTCCCGGCCGAGAAATTCTACCCGACGGCCGCGGTGACAAAGCCGAACTGGATCACTTATGGATTCGCCTGGTTCCAGCATGATTACCGGGGCGAGAAGATCAACTTCCACACCGGAAGCCTCGCCGGCAGGACCGCGATCATAGGGCTGCTGCCGTCCAAAGGCGTGGGCTTTTATGCGTTCGGGAACATTGACCATGCCGAGGTTCGCCACGCGCTTATGTACAAGGCGTTCGATCTGTTTGGTTTCAATGACGACAGCCGCGACTGGAGCAAGGAGCTGAAGACTCTCTACGATGGACTCGAAAAGGCGGGAAAAGATCAGGCCGACAAAGTAAAGGCGGCGCGCGTCGCTGATACGAAACCGAGCCACTCGCTCGGGGATTATGCCGGCGTTTACAACGATCCCTTTATAGGCGACGTGAAGATAGCCTTTGAAGGCGGCGAACTGCGAATGATGATCGGTCCGGAAACCAGCGCGACTTTGAGGCACTGGCACTATGATACTTTCGAGGCCGCGTTCGACAAACGCTGGTTCGGAACCGGGCTAGTCTCGTTCGGATCGAATGCCCGCACAGGCAAGGTCGACAGATTGAGCTTTGCGGGAACGGAGATGAAGCGAAAGAATTGAATTGGGTGCAATTCGTATCTGCTTTGCGATCCTCCTTTGCGGCTTGGCGTCTTTGCGGGAACTCTCTTTCGGTCAGGGGAAAGGGAGACTACCGCAAAGACGCTAAGGCGCAAAGAAGAAGAGGGCTTCCCTCGTTCTCCCGCTGTCTCCTT
>JAHEEZ010000224.1 GCA_024640445.1 Acidobacteriota bacterium
GCGATGGATTGATCGTGGTGGGTGGTTTGGGAGGTTCTGGCGCGCAGGGGAGGCGGATCACTTCTGCTTCCCAGTAACAGCGAATGATCGCTTCTGCGGTATATCTCTTCCTTGGTCTTTTCGGGAAGTCCTTTTTCTATGGCTTTTTAGCACGTAAGATCTGGACCAGAAAAGCCGGGGCGGTCACAATTATACGACCAATAATCTTCCCTCACCTCCGCCAATACGATTCGTAGCACGCATTTTCATGGCACGGAAATGATGGCAAGGGTTTTGGTGCCTGTAGCCCTGTGTTTTGTATGATAAAGAGTTCAATCTCGCTCTCTTTTCGAAATCCTGCAACCACGAGATTTATCTTACCCTGAAGTACATTCAACCCAAGCAACTCCTTCTTCAAAGCTTCAAAGAAATCGGTAACTTCCGAAAGCTTCCTTCCGTTCCGTTGGTAAACATGTACGAGCAGCTGATTCTCGGGAGATCTCAACGACGAACCATAGCCTGATAAAACCCTTGCCACATTATTATCGCTTCCGTCGAAAGGAAATCTGTCACTTGGGTAATATAGTTCACGATACGGGTCGAAGGGTGGAAATCCTTCACATCGACTAGACGCATCTTTCTCGTTCGGAAAATACCTAAAAACATCTAGCTGACTTGGGGAATCACCGCTCACCTGAATCCCTAGTTCATAATTTGTCATGACCGTTTGTCCTGAATGGTTAATGATAGGTGGCTCAACCAATATCGTTGCCACTTCTCCAATACTACGAGCCTTTCTAAGGGTTACGCTGTATTCCAAAATGACGTTCTTTGGCACTTGCCAACCATTTGAATCACATTGCGCATTTGAAACTACAACAGAAATCAAGTCTCCTTCTTTCGTTTTGTATCGCAAAGGGTCTTCAGCTACAGGACTGCCAACAACAGTCTCGAGTTCCGCCCTTGTTGACTTCAAGGGAGTAATCCCCTGCCAACTTTCACGTGTCTGACAACTTAGATCGTAAACCGATACCAGAATCACGCAGAAGACAAATACACCTAGTAACTTCATAACACATTGAACTCCCTGCTAATACTGCAATGGTTCTTAATGATATTGTTTTGGAACGCAGTACTTCTCAATCAATCCGTCCAAATTCCTCACATCTTTATCCACCGCTCTCGCTGCTAGATCTATCTCAGCATCATTGTAATTGCCTGTAACTCCGGCCCCATGAAAAAGCTCGTGCACAAGTGTCACAAGATTCTTAAAACCCGCAACATGAACCATGTAGTCGTATCGACGATGCCCGCTTATTGCCCCATTCTTATATTGAAATACGAAAGCACCAAACCCCCAAGGTCCACGGTTGCCGCCATTCAGCCTAAATGAGTGAGGAGCTGTCATACCCCCACCTCCTGCTATACGACGATCTGACCCCGCCACTTCAAAGAGCTTCAAGACATGGTAGGCAGAATCTTCAGTTTGGTTCACATATAACCCTCCCGTCCCAACTGGCTGTGAATCTACCGCATTAAAAACAGCAAGAATGTCATTGCCCCGAAGCCCCCTGTTCTTTATCCCTTCAGTGCTTACTAACTTGTTTAAGGCTTCGTTTAGTTTTCTAGAACACTCACCATCATTATACTCAAGGAATTTTCCGAGCGTTCCTCTTGCGCCCTCAATACCTCGGAAATGAAGATAATCCACACCATTTTCATTCACGATGTCGAATTGCGAGACAATGAGAGCCGCCCAATCGTCTTGCATTGGAACGCTCGAAAGATAAG
The DNA here is from genome assembly GCA_024640445.1 of Acidobacteriota bacterium. GTDB lineage: Bacteria > Acidobacteriota > Blastocatellia > Pyrinomonadales > Pyrinomonadaceae > Aridibacter. The sequence continues at coordinate 1,771 of JAHEEZ010000224.1, forward strand.
AAACACTCGCGTATCCATCAGGACGCGGTAACATTCCATACCTCTCATGATGCGAATCTAAGAGATTCCAGTTGACTAGATCTTCCTGCGAGTCAGATGGGTCCCAGTAATAAGGCGGATCCATCCCGATCACGATGCCATGATAAGCATAACGTGGGAGCAGCGAAAGATATGTGTCTTGCCATCTCTGTTGCCGGATCCTTGCTTGAAGGATCGCAAGGCCGTCAAATCCGCCCGGTGGATTGTAAGGCGGCGGGCAGAACGAACCGCAAGGGCCCGCACCTGTCGGCCCCGGGTAGTTGTTTTTCCTTCCCGTCGGATCGTACTGCGTCTTTGACGCCGTGCTCTTGTCTACCTTGATGTGCTTTTCGTAGGAACCGGAAGGATCAACGTGGTAGAAGTGAAACTCACTGTTTTTCAGAACGGCGATCCTGGAGCCGGTATTCGAGAGAACGGCCCCCTCTTCGAGCGCGCCTGTCGCCGTCAATTCGGCGATGGTCGCGTTCAAAAGCGTCGACCGCACATAGTAAGCCTTGACGCTTCCATTCTCGCTTTCCTTTACAAGATTCCCGTCCCCGTCAAAGGCGTACCCGGGATCGGGCTCCGAACCTGAATAGTCTGCCGCCACCTGGAATCCCCTCGCATCGTGATCCACTTCTCGACAGCTGGCGTCAACTGGATCGCGCTTTCGGGGGCAGGGGCGATGGATTGATCGTGTGGAGGCTGAATTGGGAGGTTCTTGGGCGCAGGGCAGGCGGATCACTTCTGCTTCGCTCTAAACGCGCATGATCGCTTTTGTGTTATGTCCTTCTTTAGGTATGTTCCAGATCTCATTTTTCTATGGGTTTTTAGCACTGTGGATCTGGACCGGGAGCCCGGGTCAGGTCAACAGTGCGAGTTGGAAGACCGAGCTTCTCTGACAACTCAAGATTCTCGTCGCATTTCAGTTTATCAAACGAATAAAAGGCTCTAACGACCTCGTACACTCTTAGCGTTTGATAGTCCTTACCAAGGTATTTCGCATAAGACTCCTCATCTTCAAAGAATACTGCTTGAAGCCTAGGAGCATTGCAATACACTGATTTAATCCGTTCAATTAGCCTTCCTAGCTTATCCTTCGTGAACTTTTTCCGGTCGAGTCGAATAAAGAGCATGACAGTGTCGTCAGACTTGTCTTTTTTAGAAACAGTTCCGGATATCGTTTCAGCGATTAAGTCATACTGGACTTTCTCACTCTCCGACTCACATCTTTTGAGCCAATCTACTTGAGAAAAGACCGAACTTGAAAGCGCTGAAATAGATACCAACGAAAGAAGTACTATGTAAATTACTCTGCTCATCCCATTTTGACCTGCCCTACATAACTGGTCCAGTTTGAAAGTTAGTATACCCCGCTTATTGAATGCCCGGTGTTCTTTCTCTCGGGATGGCGCTATCCGTAGCTGATCCTCCCTCCCTGATCCATTTCTCGACAGCCGGCGTCAGCTGGATCACGCTTTCGGCGGCAGGGGCGATGGATTGATCGAGGTGGGTAGTTTGGGAGGTTCTGGCGCGCAGGGGAGGATTGGGCGGAAAAAGAAATACCCGACCTTGATACGGCCGGGTATCCTCGTTTCGAACTGGAAAAGTAATGCAGGACAGTTCAGGTTCAGTCGTCCCATCTCACATAAAGAAGCATAGTAGACGCATGGCTCTTTGCCCACACGTCTACACCTGCAAGCCGACCTATCCAACGGGATTCGATTTCTGCAGCACTTTCGTCAATCACCTTGTCGAGAAATACCTTGAACAACAGAAATTTGTTATCCCAACCAATCTTCGAAGCTGCGTTCGACATCACTTCCATTAGATCGGTTCTACCATGGACCCTTTTTACGGTTTCGTAAACGTCCATTACATATTCCTTACTTTCCAACACATCATTGCGGTCGCCAATCGATGTTAAGTGCCCCCCAACAAATACGTCGAAATCATAGGCCAGTATTTGATCAAACACCTTCAGGTATTCGTGTATGTTGCTGGTAATGTCAAGGTTCTTGAACGGCACATATCCTGGAGCCAATACGTCAATCACCATTAGAAACTTGTCCTTGGCGACTGAAACAAACAAGTCCCCCTCGTCGGAGTGAAAGTTAAGCGGATTGGTCAGATCGATTTGCTTGTCCCCTTTCCTAAGCACGTAAGCGCCTGAAAAGGTTTTGGTAGGCAGCAACCGCCTGGGGTCGTTCTTTTCCCTTAGAAAATCCGCAACACCTTTCAATGCGATGATCTCGAGGTTGGGGATCCCTTTCAACTGTCCTGACCCGCCGATATGGTCGATATGCGCATGCGTATAGACCAATGTCACGATCGGCTGATCAGTCACTTCGGCGACCGCTTTTTGGATATTCGGAGCCAGGCTCTCAGGAGCATCTATTAATACCACGCCTTTGTTGGTCACGATCACAACCGATTGCCAAATGCCATCCGTCAGAACATAAATGTTGGTATTTGGCTTAACTTCCTGTATCGCATAGCCTTTACGAGGGTCGACCTGAATAGACCTGCTCAAGGTCTTTTTCAGCACGGGAGTGTAAGACTCAATCGGCTTTTGTCCGTAGGCGATATTGACGGCGAGAATCAGCGTCAAGATGATGATCACATGTTTCATTGTTTGGCCTCCTCTATTTTGATCTGTTGAACAGCTGGCGAGCGTTTTCGGCTCCTGGGCAACGGTCGCGCCAATCCCGCTGCTGCCGCACGTTACAAACTCCACCTTGTCGTCGATCCTCACTGAGCACCTCCAACTTCAGGATTGAAGATGTACCGGTAGAATTTCCACGCGCCATCGATCCTCTTCACGATGAACACCTCCCGGTTGCGCTCCCTCCCAGCGGGCGTCTGACCTTTCGGAACGATCGTGCCGACCGACTGAGTTCGTATGAAGCCGAGGTCATCGGCCAGTTCTACTTCCAGAATCTCGAACTCGACATCGAAATCGAGCTTCGACAGAAAGTCCGCATAAAGCGCCACGATGTCGTCTTTGCCCGTTGCGGTTGGGAATGGCTGCCCGATGAAGACCCCGTCATTCGCATACACACTCTCAACCAAAGCTACGTCAGCTTCATTCAGACCGCGCTGATAGGTCTGTAAAAGAATTTGGATTTCCTCGTTAAAGTTCCCTTTCATTGCTTTTCTCCCTTTAAGATGTCCACAATTTCGTGCGAACCCGATTAGGCCCGCGTTGTTGATGGGCTAATTATGGGCAGGAAGAAGGATTCCGAGAATGAAGTGGATTAAGAAATTCTCTTAAACAATATTAAGACTCGCTGGGGCTTCAGCGGTTTTTCTGGCTTAGATCTCTTCGGATTTTGCTAAGAAATTCTGGCGTGATTCCGATGTATGAGGCGATCTGCGTTTGCGGAAGGCGGTTGATGAGTTGCGGGAAGGTTTCTACAAAAGTAAGGTACCTTTCTTCAGCAGTTGAACTGATGTTCTGAAGAACTCGCTTTTGAAGAGCTATGAAAGCACCTTCCATCATCACGCGGAACAACCGGTCATAGCTTGGATAGGCAAGGAAGGTCTCCAGCAGATCAGGCTTGGATATTTGCAGAACCTCCGAGGGTTCAAGAGCCTCTATGTAAAGCGAGGTTGGCGATTCCTGATGAAAACTCCCGATATCGGCTACCCAAAAATCTTCAGGAGCGAATTGCAGAATATGCTCGACACCATTCTCGTCGACGTTATAGAGCCGTAGGCATCCTTTGTTTACGAAAGTGTAATGCCTGCAAATATCTCCTTCCTGCAATATGTATTGCCGCCGACGGATTCTCCTGAAGCTTAAGCGCGAGGTGAAAAAGTCGATTTCCTCGTCGCTCAACTCTATCCGGGCACAAATGTTCGCTTTGATTAGGTCGTAGTTCATCAGGCGTTTCCGGGTTCAGAAAGGTGGCTGTCCGAATTTTTGGTCCGGAATCAAGGCTGTAAGAAGTCACAAAAAAAGAAAATCAGGCACGAACCGAAAAAAACATTATACGCTGAATCAGTCAGCCCGTGGCCCTGATCCATATCTCACCAGTTGGCGTC
>JAHEEZ010000225.1 GCA_024640445.1 Acidobacteriota bacterium
CCTTCGTAGAATGCCACGGTCGAGATCCGTTCATCTTTACCGTGCGCCCTCATCGGGTCGATCTCGAAGAACATTCCGGGAGCGGCGTAGACCGGGATCCCTTCCCGGCGAAGATACAGACCGTCAGTCGCCCACGGGTCCATTACCGGCAGCACGGGCACGCCTGGCCACATTTCGCCGGCGATCTTCTCAATTGCTCCCATCACCTCAGGGGTCAAAGGCGATGGAGGACTCGGTTTGAGATCACCTATCACCTTTATTGTGATCTGAGGATCGGCAACTACTTCCCTTAGGGTATTCAGGACGTATTCCTGGGAGTCCTCCGGAAGTACCCTGCAGTTAACGTGGGCGGACGCGAATTGAGGCAAGGCGTTTCCTGCGTGACCGGCGTTAAGCATCGTCGCCACGCAAGTTGTCCTCATTATGCTGTTGTAGAACGGAGAGGCTTCGGCGACCCGCTTGACTGCCGCAGGGTCAGGTGATGGACCTGTCATCGCGGCCATGTCCTTTGCGATCTGTCCTTTTTCGAAACGCGAAAGCCTCGTGAAGAACTCCCTCGTCGTATCGTTGAGTTTCACGGGAAAATCAAAGTCCGCAAGCATCGAAAGACCCCTCGAAAGATGATAAATCGCATTGTCCTTAACGGGTTGGGAACTGTGGCCGCCCGGATTCGTCACCTCGAACTCGAAGTGGACCGATGCCTTTTCGCTTGTTTGGACATTGTATCGGATGCGCTTGCCATTCTCCGTCTGCCCGCCACCGGCATCGGTATTGATACAGAAATCCGCCTCGATCAGCTCGCGCCGGTTCTTCAGAAGCCAGTCAACCCCATTATCCGGTCCGCCTTCTTCATCGGCGGTAAGCGCGACGATTATGTCGCGGTCCGGCACAAATCCCTCTTTCTTGAGCCTGATCAGGTTTGCGACCAGCCCCGCCGCCTCCTGCTTGATATCAACGGTCCCGCGTCCGTAGAAGAAGCCGTCCTTTTCGGTAAACTTGAACGGGTCCAGCCCATCGGACCAGTCTTTCTTGAGCGCCTCGACAACGTCGAGATGCGCGATGAAAAGGATCGGCCCTGCCAGTCCCTTTCCGCGGATCCGCGCGACGACGTTCATCTTTTCCGGCTTGGGACCAACGATCTGCAAATCTTCTTCAGTGAAGCCCGCCGCCTTGAGCCGTGCGGCGACCGCTTCCGCCGCCTTTGTACTTCCGTTCCGGATCGTTGTATCTATCTCGATCAGTTCCCGGAAGATGTCACGGGCAAGTGACTGCTGATCAGTTAGCGCCCGGTTTTGCGCGGACGCCGTTCCTGACATTCCTGTTGCCAGGGCGATCACCGCAATGATTACGACGAGGGTTGATTTGGCGCTCGACGGTTCGGACTTCTTCATTATTAAGGTCTCCTTTCTGATCAAATAGAAGGCTGAGTTATTTGAAAGTTTCGCGCCTTGCGGCGCATTGGGCAGGCACAAGACCTGCCCCTACGCGACCCGATAGACCCGACAGACTCATCACTCTTATGAGAGGACCGCGACGCTCTTCGCCTGCGCAAATACCTTGCGCCCGGGTCTGAGATCAAGCACTGAAGCCGATTTTCGCGTCACGCGCGCCAGAAGCGGGACGCCTTTTGCACTAACGCGTACGGTGACCTGCGATATCCCGTGGTCTGCCGTTTCTTCTACCACCGCTTCGAAGATGTTTAGGATGCTTGTTCCTTTCTGCTCTTCGAGAGTGAGGCTGACATCGCGCGCGAGCACCCTCAGACGGACGATTTGGCCGTCTTCCATATCTCCGCGCGGTACCGTGAATCTGCCTCCGGGAAAGTCCAGATAGGAAAGTCCGAACTCGTCATCGTGTCCGGCGACCGTCGCTTCAACGATCGCTTCGGCGTCCTCTCCCCGGGCCAGCGGAAGATCGAGCCTTGTGAGAACATCGCGGATCGGCCCGTGAGCGGTAACCCTTCCATTATTCAAGAGGATCAGGTGATCGGCGATTCGTGCCACTTCGTCCGCCGAATGACTTACGTAAACAATGGGGATGTCCAGTTCTTCGCGGAGCCCGTCAATGTAAGCGAGCACCTCGTTCTTCAGCTCCGCGTCGAGCGAGGAAACAGGCTCGTCCATCAACAACAGGGACGGACCCACGGCAAGCGCCCGGGCTATCGCGACTCGCTGGTTCTCTCCTCCCGAAAGGGTCGAAGGGTCCCTGTCCAGCAGGTCGATCAGGCCAAGCCTTTCCGCGGCCCTTCGCACCTTCATTTCACACTCTTTTGAGGTCAGGCGTTTCACACCATAGGCAATGTTCCCACGGACCGTTAGATGTGGAAACAGGCTCGGCTCCTGGAAAACGAATCCCATACTACGCTTGTGAGGCGGAAGGAACACATTTGTGTCTTGCCAGATCGAGCCGCCAACTGAAACGCAGCTCCCGGGATGCCGCTCCAGCCCGGCGATCGTCCTCAGGATCGTAGTCTTTCCGGAGCCGGACGGGCCGATCAGCGCGGTGATCCCTATTGACGGCACTTCAAGATCGGCATCGACGACAAACTCGCCCTTGATCGCTTTTATTCCTGCCTTGATCATCAGAGCCGAATCGGCCGGAACCTCCTGTTCAATCCGTAAACAACTGCGAGTATCAAGAACGAGATGACAAGGAGCGTGCCCGCAAGCCAGTGCGCCTGCGAGTACTCAATCGCCTCGACGTGGTCGTAGATAGCTATCGAAACCACCCTTGTGCTGCCCGGAATGTTTCCTCCGATCATCAGCACCACGCCGAACTCACCTAGGGTGTGGGCGAAGCCGAGCACCGCCGCGGTCAGAAATCCCGGCCAGGCCATAGGGACCGCGACAGTGAAGAACCGGTCGACGGGCGAAGCACGAAGCGTTGCGGCGACCTCGAGCGGCCTCGTACCGACCGATTCAAACGACCTCTGCAAGGGCTGGACTACGAAAGGGAGTGAATATATGACGGAACCGATCACAAGTCCCGTGAACGTGAATGCCGGGGAGCCGAGTCCGAGCGTTTCGAACAATCTGCCGATCGGACCTTCGGGTCCCAGCGCGATCAAAAGGTAGAATCCGAGTACCGTGGGTGGAAGGACCAGAGGCATCGCGACCATTGCTTCCGGAATGAACTTCAAACGCCACGTGCTGCGTGCGAGCCACCAGGAGAGCGGGGTTCCGATCACCAAAAGGACGGCCGTTGTGACAGCCGCCAGCTTCAGCGTGATGAAAAGTGCTGTGAGGCCCGCTTCGTCAAGGATCATCTTGTATCGTAGCCAAACTTCCGAATGACCTTTTTCCCCTCTTCGCTATCCAGGAATCTGAGAAAACCGCGTCCGGCATCGGTGTCCTTCAAAAGGACCGCCTGTTGTTCGATGGGGGAATAAAGTTCCTGCGGCACCTCCCAAAACGAACCGGTTTTGCCTTTAACCTGAGATAGAGCGACGAATCCGGCATCGGCATTGCCGGTCGAGACGAACTGAAACGTCTGGCCTATGTCCTCGCCCCGCACCAGACGCGCTTCGAATCTTTCCCAAATCCCAAGGTTCCTGAGCACCTCTTCCGCCGCTTTGCCAAAGGGTGCCAGTTTCGGGTTTGCGATCGCAAGTTTTTCAAACTCGCCCTTCTCAAGAAATTCGGGCCCGGAATTCGTCCCAATCTCTTGCGGACTCCAAAGAACAAGCTTTCCTAACGCGTATGTAAATCTTGAACCGGCAGCCGCCGGACCTTCACTTTCGAGCAATTCCGGTCTTGCCCTGTCCGCCGCGAGAAACACATCGTACGGGGCTCCGTTTCGTATCTGTGCGAAGAGCTTCCCGGTGGAGCCGGCAGTGATGGTAATGTTCTCTCCCGTCCGGTCCTGGAATATCTTTACAAGCTCGGTTGCGGGGGTTTTGAAGTTGCTGGCGACGGCGATCCGAAGTTCCGGTCTTTGATCAGTGCCTCCGCAGGAAACAAGCAGAAGAGCTAGAGGCAGAATCGTAAAGATGAGCCGGATCGCTCCGATCTTGTCTTCCATTTTGGTGGCTCTCAAAATCGCTGCCATTCATGCCGCAAGAGGTACGATCTCTTCCTCGATCTTTGCTCCTACTTCCCGCCGGGCGGTTTCCAATTCGAAGCGCTTTTGAAGATTGAGCCAGAATTCCGGAGTTGTGTTGAAGCAACGGGCGAGTCGAAGTGCTGTATCTGCGGAGACGCCGCGCTTTTGGTTCACTATCTCATTGATCCTGGCAGCGGTCACACCGAGGCGATTCGCGAGCGCGTTCGCGGAAAGGTCCAGCGGCTTCATATACTCCTCACGCAAGATCTCACCCGGGTGTATCGGAGGAAGTAATTCATCACCCATAACTCAGTCACTCCGTTCAATGGTAGTCAACGATCTCAACAGAATCGGCTCCTGCGCTCCATCTGAAGCAGATGCGGAACTGGCCGTTTATCCTGATACTGTATTGTCCTTCCCTGTCGCCACGCAGTTTCTCGAGCCGATTACCAGGTGGACTCCTCAAATCATCCAGCGATTGAGAAGCCTCGAGAATCGCCAGTTTCCTTCTGGCCGGAGCCTGGATCGTTTCAAACTGCTTCACGCGTATTCCGCGAAAGAGCCTTGCTGTGTGAGGGCAGCGGAAGGACCTGATCATTGCCGGAGTATATATCGTTTATCGATAAACGGCAATCAAATAAACGATGAGCTGGGAGACACTCAGGCCGCTTCCACCAAAGGCATCAACTCCAGAAGGCGAGTAAGTCCGGCAAGCCTGGCTAGTTACTCTTCAGGCGCGTCTTCTGCACCTATGAATTTATAGATCATAGCCCCGATCACCGCTCCGATTATCGGCGCGATCCAGAACAGCCAAAGCTGACCGAGCGCCCATCCGCCCTGGAATACCGCTACGCCCGTACTGCGAGCGGGATTCACGGAAGTATTCGTCACGGGAATGCTGATCAGGTGGATCAGGGTAAGGCACAGGCCGATCGCCACCGGTGCGCCGATCGCGTGCGCACGTTTGTCGGTGGCGCCCAGGATAACGATCAGGAAGAACGCTGTCATAACGATCTCGCAGACAAGGGCCGCGGCCATCGTATAACCGCCGGGCGAATGATCGCCGAAACCGTTCGAAGCAAAACCAGAAGCGGCGGCATCAAAGCCCGTCTTGCCGCTCGCGATGATGAACAGGACCCCGCCCGCGATGATCGCGCCGACAACCTGTGAAACGATGTAAGGCGCAAGTTCCTTTGCCTCAAACCTGCCGCCTGCCCACAGTCCCACCGAAACCGCCGGATTCAAATGGCATCCGGAAATATGGCCTATCGCGTATGCCATGGTCAGCACCGTAAGACCGAATGCCAGTGAAACACCAAGAAGCCCAATTCCAAGTTCCGGAAAAGCCGCCGCAAGCACCGCGCTTCCGCATCCGCCGAGTACCAGCCAGAAAGTGCCAATCAGTTCAGCCGCGTATTTTTTCATCTGATTCTCCCGTAGTCGTCAAGCCCGCAGTTTGAGGTTCTCCCCGCAAGGCATAAATTTGATCAGGTTTGTGTGGATATTAGTGGGTAAATAATGCCACAAAAAGGGATAGTTCGGCTAGGTTTTTTAGAAAAAACACAGGAGACAGGAGACAGGAGACAGGAGACAGGAGACAGGAGACAGGAGACAATGTTGAAACCAGGCTAGGCTTGTCAACCTCATCGCTCATCTCTCAGCACCCATCACTCAGTACTCATTACTAATTTCTCACTCCTCATCACTCACCTGTCCCGCATCATTATGAACTCCAGCAGTTCCTGGAGTTCCTCAGTGGGCTT
>JAHEEZ010000226.1 GCA_024640445.1 Acidobacteriota bacterium
GTAATGCTTCGTGCTTATTACGGACACGGGTTCATAGCGAACAGCGCTGCGCTCCCGCTGCTGGGAATCTCTGAGGAAGAGGCTGATCCGATGGGTGGTTATTACGAGCGTGTCGGCAAATCGCGGATCGTGAACGGCAGGATGTGGGAATACGCCGAGTGGAAACCCATGAGGAAGCTGGGAGAATACGTAGGCGACGAGGAAGTGATCTCGGGCTTGAGGAAAATGGCCGACGAGGCAAAAGGGTTTGGGGTCACGACGTTGCAGGTAATGCCCTCGATAAACGCGAACAAGTTCGCGCAGCTTGTATCGAAAGCGGACCTGCCGGTACGGATTCGCGTGATCGCTTTTCCGCTTTCGACCTCAGTCGGCCGGGACATTTCGGAAATGCCGTCCGGTGAACGAATGGGAGCTAAGACGATAGTTAGCGGCATCAAGTGGGTACTTGACGGCACCCCGATAGAGCACGCCGCTGCGCTTCTGAGTCCTTATGCGGATCGGACCGATACAAAAGGGACTCTCAATTTCTCACGCGAAGAGATCAGGAAGATGCTGAAGGAGTCCGTAGAGGCGGACCAGCAGGTGCTTTTTCACTGTGCCGGCGACGGCTCGGCGGCAGCTGTGCTGGACGCGATGGAGAGCTTTGGCGCTTACGTTGACTGGAAAGCAAAGCGCGTCCGGATCGAGCACGGGGACGGGGTCGGATCAAAGCTCTTAAAACGTGCAGAGAAACTCGGGGTCGTGATCGTTCAAAATCCGACCCACTTTACGCTCGGTGAGATCACAGACCTTAGATACGGGAAAGGGGCTGACTTCTTCCGATTTCGTTCATATTTCGAATCAGGGATCCCTGCTGCGATCGGGTCCGACGGACCTATGAATCCTTTCCTGAACATAATGCTTGCGTCGATCCATCCCGGAAGGCCCGACGAGGCAGTGAGCCGGGAGACGGCGGTGATCGCTTACACCTTTGGCTCTGCCTATGCTGAATTTGCTGAAAAGGAGAAAGGGCGAATAGCGCCCGGGCAGCTTGCCGACATCGCCGTGCTTTCGCAGGATATCTTCTCGGCACCGGTTCCCGCGCTTCCGGGGACGACGAGCGTGCTTACGGTGCTTGGCGGGAAGATCGTCCACGACACGGGAGCAGTGAAGTAGGGGAAAGAAGACGGGAGACTGGAGTCAGGCGGGTTCGTAGGGGCAGGGCTTGTCCCTGCCCGTGAGCGAAGCGAAATGTTTTAAGTTTGTCGATTCCCACTTTGGGGAGCGGGATCACGGTCTTTCGTCGCGTCAGCGACGGCGTATCTTAGCCGTGCGTTTTAACGCACGGAATGGGGAGGGACAATCCTTCCAAGCCGCGTAGCGGCGTGATATGAGACGTCGCTACGCGACTAAGCACATTCTTCACGAGCTTACCGTGGGATGAATCCCACGGCTAAGATAAATGATCGCTGCGCGATCCGGAGAATATACAAGTGGCTGGGATCGTGAATAGTGAATCGTGAGTAGTTTAGCGGCGGGCTTGCGCGCTCTCTTTTCTTGAATCGATCAAAACAATGAGATCTCCCAACCCCAGCCGGCGCGAATTCCTCGCCGGGACTCTAGCCGGTTCCGGCATCCTTCTCGTCGGCGGATCTTCGTGCCGTCCAGTGCCTTCGAACGGGCGATTCTCCGGAGATCTCACAGAACTCACTATTCAAGAAGCCTCAAGACTCGTCCGTGAACGAGAGATCTCGCCTGTCGAACTGACCAAAGCCTGTCTCGCGCGGATCGAAAAGCTCGATCCGGCCATCAACGCCTTCATTACCGTTACAGGAGAAGCCGCGCTCGAACATGCGAAAGCGGCCGAACGAGAGATCGCAGCCGGCCGCCATCGAGGGCCGCTGCACGGAATTCCGATCGCTATCAAGGACAACATCGACACGAAAGGCGTAAAGACCACCGCCGGAAGCGCCGCATTCAAGGACCGTATTCCGGCTAAGGACGCCGAAGTTGTCAGGCGCCTAAAAGAGGCGGGCGCGGTCGTTCTGGGCAAACTCAACCTGCACGAATTCGCAAACGGCTCAACTTCCGCGATCAGCCACTTCGGACCTGTGCATAATCCCTGGGATCTTGAGCGGATCACCGGTGGGTCCTCAGGCGGTTCGGCGGCGGCGGTCGCGGCGGGTCTTTGTTTTGCGGCACTTGGCTCAGACACGGGAGGCTCGATACGCATTCCTGCAGCGTATTGTGGTGTTGTCGGGTTGAATCCGACCTATGGTATGGTCAGCAACGAAGGATCCATCCCGCTCTCGGTATCGTATGACCGCATCGGTCCGCTGACCCGGACGGTAGCTGACGCGGCTCTTGTGTTCCGGGTATTGACCGACGATCCTGCGGCTCGGACTTTCGATCCGGATGTTCCTGCATCGGTCTCTGAATTGCGCGTGGGAGTTCTACCCACGACGGCCGAGTATTGCGACACTCCTCCGGGCGAGGAGGTCGAAGAGGCTTTTGAAAAAGCTTTAACCGTCATCCGTTCGCTCGTCGCCAAAGTAGGTGATACCAAACTCCCGGTTCCGGATCTCGGTTCGCTGATCGATTACGAGTCATTCGAGTATCATCGTTCGCGACTTGAACAGAGCCCCGGGTCCCTTGATCCGCGGACGCGTGAGACGCTCCTGGGAGGTAAGGAGATCTCCGCGGAAAGTGCAAAGAAAATGAAGATTGAGCTGGACCGGCATAGGGACTCTATCGGCTCTGCGTTCAAGGACCATGACCTGATCATCACGCCCACGAACGAAGACACGGCGATGCTCTTGAAGGACGCGGAGGACCCGTTCGCGGGTTCGGCATGCACGTTCGCATTCAGCATCGCGGGAATTCCGGTGATATCGATCCCGTGTGGTTTCTCGGAATCCGGCCTTCCGATCGGATTGCAGATTGCCGGACCTCCGAGATCTGAACCGCAGATCCTTGCGCTCGCGTATGCGTACGAGAGGGCAACCGAGTGGCACAAACGCCATCCCCGGCTGTGACGCGTTTCCGGATGCTAAATTAAGGCTCCTGCGACTTTCAACGATCTTCCGCGAAAATTCTGATATGCTCCGGGGATCGACCTGATACAGGAAGAATCACTGAAGCTGGTAAGTTACGGAAGAAAATAAAGCAGTCAAGACAAATCATTCGCCAGTCCGGCGCGAACGGAAAGGCCTGATCGAAAATATGGTAGGTATTAAGAACATAAAACCTGTTTCTCTTATTCTCAGGACGGTGCTGCTCGTCGTCCTGATGTTCTTGTGTTTCATAGTGAGCGCACTTCTTGCGGGTCTCGGCGGTGGAGAAGACTCGGGCGACAGCGGGAATGCGCTGCTTGCGCTGGCGGCGGTCTGCGCGGTCAATGCCCTGGTTCTTGCTTACCCGATCATTCGCTCCCGATGGCGCGGCGTGAAATTGGCGGCGGCGATCTTCCTTGTCCAGTTCGGAGCCGAGACTTTTATGTCTCAGATAGAGACGATCTTTTTCGGCGGCGCCTTCAACATCCCCAGGGACCAGATGCAGAGAATCATCCTTGCCGGCTTCCTTCGCGCGCTGATGTTTGCTCCTCTCGCCGTGCTTGTCCTTGGAAAGTTCAAACGGGGGATGGTGTCTGAGACCTCTTTCCGGGGTCGCGACGTGGCGCGAAGCGCCTGGATCTGGAGGTTGGCGCTGCTCCCGCTCTTTTATGTCGTCATTTACATCCTGTTCGGCTATTTCATCGCGTGGCAGTCTCCCGATGTTCGTCAGCTATATTCCGGAAGCACAGATATCAAACCGTTCTTCGAGCATTTTGCAGATCTCGTCCGGAACGCCCCGGAGATCCTTCCGTTCCAGTACCTGCGAGGTTTGATCTGGATAGGACTCGCTCTGCCGATTATCAGAATGATGAAGGGCAGAGCGTGGGAATCGGCACTTGCCGTCGGACTGGCCTTTGGCCTTCTGTTGACTATCCAACTGCTTCTCCCCAATCCTTACATGCCCGCACCGGTCAGGTTGGCCCATTTTATCGAGACCTCGACCTCGACGTTCATCTACGGGGCACTGATCGCCTGGGCATTTCACGGAATCGTATCCTCGCGAAGAGGCTAGCGTTGCGATCAGGCAAATTCAGACAGGTTTTTGGGTCCTCCAGGGCATCTCCGCGTGCAATTCCGAAAGTCCTCTTTTCCTCCTTGATCACGGATTTCCCGTCCTTCAACTGTGGTATAAATAGGCTGAACTACAGATTCATTCTTAAACGAAGACCCTCCGTGAGCCGTACCGCCGGCGCTTAAGGTGTAACCGGCCTGCGCTTCGTTGTTGACCCGGGCGTCCAAATAGACTTGATGAGACGCTGAAAAACTGGAGGAGAATATGAATTACGATGTCCCGCTCGTTGCACAAACGAGCAATATGTCCTGTTGGGCGGCAAGTATCGCGATGATACTGGGATGGAAGAACCAGCAGTCGATACCGGACGACGTCATCGCACGAAACCCGGGTGGACTGAATTACATGACCTCTTATAATCAGGGCCTGGATCCGAACGACAAGTACATACTCCAGGCAAACGGGTTCGCCCTCGATGCTCCGCAATGCTATATGCCGTCAGCGATAATGGACCTTCTCCGGGCAAAGGGTCCTCTTTGGGTCGCGACCTGGGCGCCCGGACCTCATATCAGAGTGGTAACCGGAATGAACGGCGAAAATCTTTCGATCAACGATCCGGCGCCGGTCAGTTCGGGCTCGCAATACAACATGACCTTTAGCCGGTTCTTCGGGGCCATGGAGAATCTCGGCGCGAGGGAGTTGAATGAGGCGTCGCCGGTTTATGTCGCGTTTCTCCGGTGACAACGTGCGTCGGCATTGCTTGAAAAGTCTTGCGTAGAATAGCGGCCTTCATGATCCGCCATCGGCGGGCGCGTCTTTGATCCGCAAGAATTGCCGGCAGTTGGAACCCATTTAGTAGATCCCTGGAAAGGAGCAACTCAGCAGAGAAGAAAACTGCCGACGCGGCAGCGAATTATGAGAAGAATTTCCGCCAACCTGACGGTGATCCTTTTTCTCGCCCTTGTCTCGAACGGCTTGGCGCAAAGTGCGCCATCATCCGAAAACAAGGACCTGCCGAAACTGTTCGAGGTCAATTCAAACCTGTACCGAGGCGGCCAGCCGAGCGAGCAAGGTGTCATGCGGCTTCGCGCGATGGGAGTGAAGTCGATCATCAATCTGCGCGGCGAAGACGCCCTTAGTCGAAAGGAAATGCATTGGGCGCAGGAATCGGGAATGAAATACTACAGCGTTTCGATGAATAACTGGTTGAAACCCAAAGACGAAGAGATCGAAGCAATCCTTGCGCTGATCGATAAAGAAGAAAACGGACCTGTTTATGTTCACTGCAAGCGTGGCTCGGACAGGACCGGCACCGTCATTGCCATCTACCGGATCACACATGACGGCTGGACGGCGAAACAGGCAACGGACGAGGCAAAGCAGTTTGGATTTGGCTGGTGGCAGTTCTGGATGAAGGACTACGTTTCCGATTATTACAAGCGGACGGTGCTTGAGACTCAGTCAGCCGAGCAAAATTGATCTAGGCTGTATTTGTGGATGTCTGGCCGGGAGCTATGTAGGTAGTTTCCCTCTGTTATCAACTGCCTCGGGGTACCTAGGCGGAGAATACTGCTATCATCGGTCTGAAAAAGGAACAGTCTGGCTGTTATGCAAAGCGTAACCACATGGATCACCGAAGTCTTCGGGTTTAGCCCGGAAGTGC
>JAHEEZ010000034.1 GCA_024640445.1 Acidobacteriota bacterium
CAAGACCGACCCGACTCACAAAACTCGAAAGACTCAAGAGACTCGACAGACCCGACAGACTCGACAGACCCGACAATTCTTAGTCTTCGGTCTTTCTGAGAAGGCGCTTCACTTTCGCGGAACGGGCCTGCGCGTCTTCGATCTCATCTTCCTCATCTTCTTCCCTAACAAGCCCTTGGGTCATAAGGCTGAATGCCGGAAGCTGAGCGATTCCGGGCATCTCCGATCCTGCGCCGCGGACCGAGAACCAGATTATCCTGTTTAGCTCACCTGGATTCGCCATATCGGCGTGAACAAGGTCCTGCTTGTCCGTCAACCGCATCATCGCACGCATCTCGGCCGTTGGCCTCGCAGGAGGAAACAGATTGTCGAACGCGACATTCGGCAATACTGCTTTGAAAGGCGTCAGATCAGCGACTTCCCCGAAGATGTCCATCGGTACCGCCGTTGAATCGAGCAAATTCATGGGAGGGATCCCCAGTAGCAACTCCATCGTTCGGATCAGACTTACAGTGTTGTGGAAGTCGTGAATGAGTATTCCTTTCCGGTTGTACGCGCTGATGACAAGCGCCGGAGAACGATGTGCATCGACGTGATCCGGACCCGCCTGTGCGTCATCCTCGACGATGAATATCGCCGTGTCTTTCCAGTAAGGGCTGTTCGATACTTCCTCGACGAGCCTGCCGACTGCGTAGTCGTTCTCCGCCACATAGAACTGAGGCGTCGGCACGTTCTGCCGCCATCCCGACGTGTGGTCGTTTGAGAACCGTACTATCGAGAGGTTTGGCAGATGGTCGCCGCGACCCGCCTTTAAGTCATTCGCATATGCACGAAACTCTTTCACCCATTCGCCGAATCGTGAGTTTCCACGAAACCGCTCGTCCGGATTATCTTCTGAGATCTCGGGCTTCACCGTACCTGCCGATTCCTTCGCGGCCCTGTAGGACTCCGGGGTCATGATATCCGGGGTCATAAGGTCGTAATTCCGAAATGTCGGGTTGAAATGTCCTTCCAGGCTCTCTTTTGTGGCAAAAGCCTTAAGGGTCTTAGAAACATCCGGAAACATCTTTCTTTCGCGGGTGTTGATCTCTCGCAGATCATCTTCCGAGATGGTGCCGATGAATTCCCCGTAGTTTCTGTATGTGAGACCCGCCCGTTCCGCTGCGTCCCAAAGGTAGAGAGTTTCCGGTTCGGCAATATCGCGAGCGTCCTGAAGGTAAGGCACGAAACGCTTCATATAATCCGCAACGTCGTCTTCATCCACAGGAAGTTTGAAGACGGGCGGAAGACTTCCCGGAGGTTCGTATGAAGGAAGTCGGTTGAAACCTTCATAGTCGTATGTACGGCCTCGGCCGGAGTAATTCCATCTGAACGCCTTGTCCACGTAATCATTGGAGAAAGCCGCGGTTGACCAGTTGTGGCCGTCGGGCGATGCCTCCGCATTTACGAAGAATCGGTCAAACAAACCGAACCGCATTGCGAGCGCCCTCTGGTTCGGTGTGATCTTCTGCGGTTCACCTCCCGGAGACCTGGCCGTTTCGCCGGCGCCGAAGATCGCCAGCGAGGGATCGCCGTCAGCCTTCGTTCCATCTCCCGATGCTTCAAGATCTCCGTAGAGCTGATCGTAGGTCCTGTTTTCCTTAATGATGTAAATGACGTGTTTGATCGGCGATCTGCCTTTGAAAAGAGAGGTCTTTCTTTTGCCTATCAGGCCGTTATTTCGCATTACCGATTGAGTGAACCCGAATAGTTCGCGTTCGTTCGGGACCGCGAGATGGCTGATGTTTCCGACAACGACCGACGCCGAGTACTGTCCGCCCTGAGCCCGGTCCGTTTTCGGAAATCTCTCGTTCGGGGCGTTAGGAACACGTCCGGAATTGTTGACCTTCGTCGAGGAATTTTCGACGCCGGTCCCTTTCCCGTTGGCGATGAAGAGCCGTCTGCCGATTACCGCGACCGCCGATGCGTATTGCCCCGTAGGTATGAATCCGAGTAGCTTTGACGCGCCCTCTTCGTCTATTTCATCGTCGGCAAGATCTTCTCCTCTTGAAACATCACCAAGAGCGACGACCGCCACCGCGTTTGCGTGCGCGTTCGCAACGTACAGCGTCTTTTCATCGTCGCTAAGCGCAAGTCCCTCAGGACTCCCTCCGACCGGCTCGGTTTCGGACAGCTTCAGATCGATTCGTTCTACGAGTGAATCCGATCCTGTATCGATCACCGAAACACTGTCGGCGTTCGAGTTGACAACGAACAGCCTTGTCGCTTTCTCGTTGAGGACCATCGCGGTCGGATGCCGGTCCACAGGAATATGCGTCAGTTTGTTTCCGTTCTTGAGATCGACTACCGCGACTGACGCGTCTCCCCAAAGCGAGACAAAGGCTTTTCCGGATGTCTTTCCATCCGCAGCCGGGATCACCTCGACATCGTACGGATAGACGAACTGTTTGGAATCTTCACGCCTGAGCGAAACCCTTTTGATCGCGCGCGTGTCGCGGAGATCGCTCACGATCCCGAGGGAATCGCCAAGATTGTTCGCGGAATAAACGGACTCACCGTCCGGGCTGAGCGCGATGCCGGTGGGATATACGGCAGCGGTGTCGGAGTTGTAGTTTGGCGTCGGTGCGTTGTCGGCGAAGGCGCTGACATCGATGAACTGTGCCGTCACCCTCGTTTCGATGCCGTCGGCATCCCGGCCTTCGGACGCGGGCGAAACGGGCTTTTCAGAGCCGGGGGAAAAACGGAACATCCAGATCTTGTTCTCAAAACCGCCGGAGACGAAGAGTCGATAGCTTCCGTCCTGCTCAGGCTTCGAATGAAACCTTATACCGAAGTTGGCGCTTTGGGGATCGGGGAAATATACGTTCTGAATTATGGCCGGGACCGGGTTCGCGTTCAGATCGATCACGGCTACCGATTGGAGGTTTGAGGACCGGGTATCGAACTGAACTCCATAGCCGCTGTTGATGGACAACAGATAGCGCCCTTTTCCGTCCGGGCCGGAACCGTCCGGACTTCGGACGAGGTCCACCGGCAGCGCGCCTACGGCAGGCAAATTCGTCGTAACGTCCATTACCAGTTCGCCGGCGGGCGTAATGACCCTTCCTTCCGAACCAGGTTCGTCGGAGTCGCTCTCGCCACCCGCATGAGATCGAAAGAGCCCTGTCGCAAAGAACAGTACCAGCGCAGCCGCAATTGTGCAGATCGACAAGGGCAACGCCAACCGAAATAGTTGTCCGGAAGAAGATCTTCTTTTCATATTAGTTAGCCCAAAAAAGGAAAGGGATGTGCGAACCACATCCCTTATAAACGATTTACGTCGGTCCGCCAACGCAGATTCCGTGATAATTCATAAAGGATTCACCAAACCGCCAGCCGCGAGGACCGGGCTGATCAGTCCTGCGCTTCCATCTTGACTGGAGGAGCGAGTTCGAGCAGTTCCTTCTTAGGGACCAGAAGTCTTGCGGTCTTCCTAACGACGATGTCCTGTGCGAGATCGAATGAGCCGTCCAGGCCGCCGCCTTCCGACGTTCCGCCGGCACTGACCATGTATGCGCCCTTATGCGCGATCCAGGCGGATTCTTTCGTGTAGAAACTCGCAAGGTCCGCTGCTGTAAGCTGGAACCTTAGTTCCTCGCTCTCGCCGGGTTTAAGAAGTCCCGTCTTCGCGAATGCCTTCAGTTCGCGTTTCGGGCCGCCGTGTCCCGTTACATAGACCTGGACCACGTCGCGTCCCGGCACCTTTCCGGTGTTCGTTACCTTAACCCTTACGTCTGCTTGTCCCTTTTGCGAATTTCCGCTCAGCTTGAATCCGGACAGTTCAAAGCTGGTGTAAGAGAGGCCGTAGCCGAATTCATACGCGGGCTTCACACCGAACGTCGAATAGTACCTGTAGCCCACGAAGATCCCCTCATCGTAGACAGCTTCTGCAGGCCTGCCGAATATCATTGAAGCCTGGTCATCGGTCCCGCCGGGAAGCAGCCGTCCCGGAAAGGTCTTCGCGGACGGAACATCCGAGTACTTCGCCGGAAACGAAACCACCAGTCGTCCCGATGGATTTACCTTTCCTGCAAGTACGTCCGCGATCGAATGTCCGCCTTCCTGACCGGGCTGCCATGCGAGGAGTATCGCGTCAGCATCGTCCATCCAACTCTCGATCTCGACGGGTCCGCCTACGTTCAACACCACGATGAACATTTTGCCCGCACTTCTGAAAGCCTCGGACAATGCTGCTATCGAAGCCTTTTCATTATCGGAAATATCGAAATCGTTCTCGATCTTTCGGTCCGCGAACTCTCCGGAATTCCTTCCAAGCACGAACACCGCCAGTTCGCTATTCGACGCTGCGGCTTTGGCGACGGTCGGTGACACCTTCAACTCCTCGATCGGGGGCTTGGGAAAGAAGGGGATCGTGGGTCCCTGCTTGGATCTCTCCAATGCGATGAACTTTTCGTATTCGTTCTTCCTCAACTGATCGACCGAGTACCCGGCTTCCGAGAGCCCCTGGAAAACGGAGACCGTGTAAGCTTCGTTCACGTCGCCGCTGCCGGTCCCGCCGGTGATCGTTTCGTACGCGGCGTTACCGTACAACGCCACCTTTCGACCGCCGGCCAGGGGAAGCGCGCTCTTTTCGTTCTTCAGAAGTACCATTCCTTCTGCGCCAGCGCGCCTCGCGAGCTTCGCGTGTCCATCCAGATCGGGAGTCGAATCGAACGAATCGCCCTTAAAAGCGGGAGTACGGAGAACGATCTTGAGGACCCTTTCAACAGCGCGGTCGAGCACCTGCTCGCTCAATTTGCCGTCTTTGACCGCCTTGACGATCGCGGCTGATTGCGGCGGGAGTCCGGGCATTATCACCTCGTTGCCTGCCGCCACCTGTGCAGCTGCATCATCGCCAGCGAACCAGTCCGTCATAACAAATCCTTCAAAACCAAACTCGTCCCTCAGTATGCCGGTAAGCAGGTCATGATTCTGCGAGGCGTATGCTCCGTTGATCAGATTGTATGACGACATCACGGTCCAAGGCTGGGAATCGCGGACCGCTATCTCGAACCCCTTCAGATAGATCTCCCGGAGTGCGCGCTCGCTGACCACAGAGTCCGACTTCATCCGGTTGAACTCCTGGTTGTTTGCCGCAAAGTGCTTGATCGATGTGCCGACTCCCTTTGACTCGACACCGTTGACGAAGGCCGCTGCCATCTTGCCCGTCACGAAAGGGTCTTCCGAGTAATACTCGAAGTTCCTCCCCCCAAGAGGATTTCGCTGTATGTTCATACCCGGCGCCAAAAGGATGTCGATGCCAAAATCTTTCAGTTCCTCGCCGAACGCCGCGCCGACCTCGTTGACCAGTCCCGTGTCCCAGGACGAGGCGAGAAGGGTCGCCACCGGGAACGCGGTGGCGTAAAAGGTCTTGTCCAGACCTTTCCTTTTCGGATCGATCCTGACACCCGCCGGACCGTCGGACAGGGTTATCGACGGGATTCCGAGACGTCTTATCGCGTGAGTTCTGCCGGCTGCCCCGGGGACCTTTTCAGGAATGGCCTGATCTTCCTCCGAAGGTTTTGGCACTCCGGGAATACCCACGTTCATTCCCATTCCGACAAGAAGCAACGCCTTTTCCTCCACGGTCATGGCGGCGATGACCTTTTTGACATCATCCTTTCCGAGTTGGGGCGCGGTCTGTGCCGGGATCGATTGAACAAATAGAATGAGTATCAGCGAGATCGATACGATCAGGTTCTTCAAAACTTTGTCTCCGGATTTTGAATTGGGGGTGTTTCTGGAAGGTATATTATCAGAAACTGCGGAAAGGAGGCAGGGATCACGAGGAATTGTAGGGACATGAAATCAGGAGTCAGGAGTCAGGTTAGGATGTTCGATAAACTTCAGTTTGTCGATCTCAGTACTCATCACCCACCACTCATCTCCCAGCCCTCAGTCCTTCTTCGCTTTCTCGATGCTCTTGACGATCCTTCCGGCGTGGTTTCGGGCGATCAGCGGGATACGTTCATCGTCCTCAAGTTCTTTCAGAAATGGGATCATCTGCTCGGGGTCGGCGATGCTGTCCCTTCGAAGGTAGGAATCAAGACCGGTCAGGATCCGGGGAGCTTCAAGCGGCTGGTTGCGGCGCGCGACGTTCATGTCGAACATCCATATGAACTGATTGCCGATCTTCTTATACTCATCCGTCAGGGCCTTCGCATCCGGATTCTCGGTCCAATTGAAACTCGCGGTCCTTTCGCTGCCATTCTTTCGCATCGTCAGGTCCATCGTTCCCAAATGAGCATAATCCCTCTCGGGCGACTGATAGACCTCTTTGGAGTTTATGAAATCGAGCTTTTCCCATAGATCCTTCAGGATCGCAATGGTTTTCTCCGACAGTTGAAACGGATCGGTAATGCTCTCTTCAGCGTCACGCTTATCAAAGGTGATCCTGCCTGTGCCGTTCACGTCGTGCTCGATGATCACGTGCGAGACTACAAATTCCGGTTTCTTGAATTCGTATCTGAATTCGGGAACAAATTCGCGGGGTTTTGTCTGTTCGCCGGTTGAGTCCGGTTCGGACGGCCGTGCGTTCTTCTTGGCGGGTGCATTCTGACCGAACAGCGGTGAACAGCAGACAAGGAGGACAAAAACAAACAGCGCCTGCCTTGGTATCGGTCGTATACTCATCTCACTCAAATTTAACTGAAACCACTCTCGAAACGCCCGCCTCCTGCATCGTCACGCCGTAAAGCGCCTTTGCGGCCTCCATCGTGCGCTTATTGTGGGTGATCACGATGAACTGGGTATTCTCTGACATTTCATCGATCCTGCCCACAAACCGTCCGACGTTCGCGTCATCCAGCGGCGCGTCCACTTCGTCAAGAAGGCAAAACGGCGAAGGACGGTATTTGAAGATCGCGAGAACCAGCGCGATCGCGGTCATCGCCTTCTCTCCGCCGGACAGGAGCAGCATGTTCTGCAGGCGCTTGCCAGGGGGCTGGGCTATGATCTCGATCCCGGCTTCGAGCACGTCATCGGATTCCATCAACACCATTTCGCCGCTGCCGCCGCCGAACAATTCCCTGAAGAACTCAGAAAAATTGGCGTTAATCGCTTCAAAGGCGTCCCGGAATCTCTGGCGCGACCGCCGCTTGATCTCCCGGAGGGCTTCTTCGGCGGCGTCAATGCTGTCGACCACATCCTGCCTTTGCGAGGAAAGGAACTCAAGCCGCTCTTCGGTCTCGCTAAGTTCCTCGAGTGCCAGCATGTTGATCGCACCGAAATTGTCTATCCGGTGACGAAGCTCCCTCACTCGTTTTCTGGATTCTTCGTAATCGAAATCATCCTCGATCGTCGTCTGAGCGATCAGTTCGTCAAGCGAGAGGTTCAGATCCTCAGCACATCTCTCGTGGAGATTCCTAAGCCCGCCGACGGCCTCCGTCTTTCTGATCTCAAGTCCCGCCCGGGCGTCTCGAGCCTCAGCGGCGGCTTTGTTTAGCGTCGCGAGTTCCTCGGACATCGTGTCCGATCTTTCACGTGTGGTCTTGAGATGCGCGATCGCGGCATTCAGTTCTTCTTCCTCAAGATCAATTTGTTTCGCGGCCGTTTTGATCTGTTCGCTCAGCGCCGCACTGGATTCCGAGAGTTCCTCAACAAGCCGGTCCGTTTCGCCGATCTCCGACTTCTGTCTCTCGGCCCGCGCCTCGAGCTCCGACCTTTCGAGCGAAACCCTTTCAAGCGCCGCCTTCACCGAGCGCTGCCGTTCCGCCGCGACCTCGGCAAATGTGCGCTTGCGATTTAGAATGTCGTTCTCGTCATCGACCAGTTTTCTCGCGTTTCCGATCTCCGCGCCGATGCGTTTGAGTTTCTCTTCCGTCAGAACGAGCGCCTTTCCGGCGATCTTCGCGTTCTCAGCAGCTTCTTTCTTACGCTTTTCAAGCTGATCGATCTCCGCAAGATTCTGCTCAATTTCGTCGGCGACAACCCGTTTGTGCCTGCCCGCGCGCTCGATCTCTTGTGTAAGCGACTTGATGTGGACCTCTTTCGAAAGCAGTTCGCGCTCGATCTTCACTATCAGCGACTGAAGATCGACAAGCTTGTCCTCGTGACCCGCGAGCTCCGCCCTCGCCGTTTCGACCGCAGCTTCGGCCGTCCCGATCTTCGAGGCGATCTCTTTCGAACTCTTTTCAAGTTCCGACAACTCCCGCTTGAAGCCGAGTATCGAGACATTCTTTTCTTTCGCCGGCGTCCGGCCGCTGACATACAGCTTTCCTCCGGCGACTATGTCGCCGTCGTAGGTGGCGACGATCTGTTCCTTAGCCCCTTCCGCCTGCTTCAGGCTTTCCACGAGCTTCGCCGACATCTCGCGCGGAAATGCTTTGCTCAACGCCGCGACGAGATAGTTGTCCGCTCCGAGGACCGCCCCGATGCTCCCCTTCGTCGGACCTCCATTCAAGGAGGCTCCGGTGCGTTCCACGACGAGCACGGCGATCCGGCCAAGCTCGTTTCGGTTAAGGTATTCGACAGTCTTTCGCGCGTCGGAGGCATTCTTGACAAGGATCGACTGGAGATTCGCGCCGAACAGGTTCTCGACCGCCGTTTCAGCTTTCTTCTCGACCTTCAGGGCGTCCGCGAGCGTGCCTATGAACGTGACCCCGATACTCCCTTGTTCGCTGAACACCTTTTGAACACTGGGAGAATAGATCGCTTTTCTGTCCTCCAGTTCGCGAAGGGTCTCAAGCCGGTGCCGGGCCGCGGAATGCCTGTCACTCAACTCGGACAGGACCGCCAACTTCTCTTCGAGTGCTTCTTTCGATCTATCGGTCTTTTCAAGGATCCCGAGCTTTTCCTTGTTAAGAGATCCGAGTTTGACACGGCCGTCCTTGACCTCTTTTTCCAGTCCGTTGAATTCTTCCTGCCGTTCGTTCAGGGTCTGCTCGGCTCGCTCGTGTTCGCGTTCAAGGCCTTCCGTCCGCTGCCCGAGCCTTTCCAGGTTATTCTCGAACTGCCTTCCGATCTCGTTCAATCGTTCGACCGCTGCGTTGTGTTGAAGATGCTCGGAACGCTCGGCCTCGAGCGATTTCTCAAGTTCGTTCAAGATCTCCAGTTTGTCAGCGTAGACTGTTTCAGCCTCTTTGAGCCGCGCCTTTTCCTTTTCTGCCTCTTTTCGTTCCTTGAGCTCTTCCTTTTCGAGGCGTCCAATTTCTTTGACAAGCCCCTCAATGCGCTCTCTCGTGGCACGCAAGTCGGCGCCGAGCGTCGTCGAACGCCCCGACAACTCCTTAATCCTCGATTTCTGGTATTCGTGTTCGCGGACCGCGCGATCCCTCTCAAGAGCATTTGCGGCGTGTTTAGCCCGAACTTCCGTTACCCGGTCTTCCGCCTCACGTGCCTGCCCCGTCGCGCCGCGGAAGGCCTCGTCCTTCGCGGACACCGAATCAAAACTTTCACGCTCGGTCTTAACAGCAACTTCCAGAAGATCGTTGAGTTCGTAAACGGACGCGGAATAGTGAGCGCCCTCTGCGGCGTAGGTCTGCCGCAAAAGCGCGCGAAGCTCTTCGCGCAGGATCTTGTATCGGCGGGTCTTCGATGCCTGGCGCTGCAGGCTGCGAGTCTGTTTTTCGATCTCTGAGACGATGTCCGTTATACGTCCGAGATTGAGTTTTGCGGATGCGAGACGTGTTTCGGCGGCGCGCTGACGCATTCGAAACTTGGAGATGCCTGCCGCTTCCTCGATCAGCGTCCGCCTGTTCGAGGGTTTTGAAGAAAGTATCTGGCCTATCCTGCCCTGCTCAATGATCGCGTAATGTGCGCCGGACAGGCCCGTGCCGGCAAAAAGATCCTGAATGTCGCGAAGCCGGCAGGACTTGTTGTTGAGAAGATATTCGCTTTCGCCCGAAAGATAGAGTCTGCGGGTCACTGTGACCGCCTCGCCGGGCGCGAAGTCGAGAACGAAATTCCGGGGACGCCAACGGCGTTTCGAGCGGACCTTCTTCTCAACCGTTGTTGCCGATCCAACCTGGACGGCCAGGACCTTCGCCTCTTCCGTTTCCTCAAGCTCTTCTCCGACGGCATCGACATCCGAGTCCGCTTCCAGGATCTCTTCGTCGTCACCATCATCATCTTCGAAGCCTTCAACGTCGATCGCCTGAGCGTCTATCTCACCAAGTTTGGCGTCGATGTCCTCAAGCTCGCTCTCGTCGGAAGCATAATCCGCTTCGTCCCTGACAAGGTGAAGCACGACTTCCGCCATTCCGCTTGGGCTTCGTTTGCTGGTTCCCTGAAATACGACGTCCTTCATTTCCTGGCCGCGGAGAGAAGTTGGCCTCTGTTCACCGAGCACCCAGGAGATCGCGTCGCTCACGTTGGACTTCCCGCAGCCGTTCGGTCCGACGACTGCAGTAATGCCTTTGCCGGTGAACACGATCTCGGTGTAATCGGCAAAGGACTTGAATCCTGTGATCTCTAAACGCTGAAGTTTGAACATCCTATAGTGCCTTGGTGGGGATTTGGCACTATATTTTGTGGTCTTCGGCAGATAAAATCAAGCCTCAATTGATTTTTGCGGTCCGCGGACACAAAAAAGGGCGGGAACGGCTGCTGCCGCGCCCGCGCCTTGAAATCTGTCAGGAGGATCAGATATCGAGTTCGTTCGTGCTGAGGCTTCTCATACCGGACTTCTCAGCTTTCTCGGTCTCCAGCGATGTAAGGGTGTCGAGAATGAAGTTCGTGTTGCTGGTGATATCGATGATAACCGGAAACTCGTTCGGCGAAAGGCTGAACTCGAACGTGCCGCTGCCGATCTCGATGATCACGCGAAACGCTTTCACGCCGTTCAGGCCGTCGGCCTCGGCATCCACGATCTTGCCCTCATTGAATGAGACGTTGGCAAGGTGCGTGTCGGACTTCATCACGAGAAGACCCGTCATCCTGGAATTTTCGATCACCTGTACAGCGTCGAACAGACCAACGAATGCGAGGTCGCCTGCGAGTGTTACATCGGTCCGAACTTTTATGCTCGACCGCTCCCGGTTAAGTGCAAAATCCGGACGGCGAGCCCTTCGGATCGCTTCAAGGCCCGGAGCGACCGAGATCCTTGGATCCAGGAGCTTTGCTTCCTGCAGCCGGTCGTAGGCGAGGTCAAAGTCCTCCCGCGCTATGTAAAGGCTCACTAAAGCAAGACACTGCCTGGATGCCTCCGTCGAGTTCTTGTGGGACATGCAGATCTCCCTGAGTTTCTCTCGCAACGGGATCGAACGCGGGCTTCTGCGGATCGAATCCCGGAGAAGCTGCAAAGCTTTCTCGGGCGATTTGTACTTGACGAATAGGTCGGCGTCGAGCAATACGGATTCGATGGACACCTCTGTGACCATTTCCTGCTCTTTATCTAAAACAGTACTCATATTTGTCGGACCGGAGGGTTCGGATTCAAAGTTCTGGCCGATATGGCGTTTCGGAAGAGGTTGTGAAGGGCCCCGGACGGGCCGTTAGTAAAAGTAAATGCTGAATGAACAATAATGTTCAACATTAATAAATTACCATATCAGCAGCTTTGAAGTCATTATTTTGCAGCCATTCGAAAAAAGAATGGGGCGCCCGGAAAAGCGCCCCCTTCCGGCAAAACCCTCCAATCAGAGATCGATCCGCACTCCCAGCGAAATCCTGCGCTGCCTCAGCGTGCGACCGGGAACGAGAAATCCCCTCTGAAACTCAGCTGTTCCGGATTCTGACAGGTTAATATAGTCCGAACCGAAGCTGTAGACCTTGGCGTTCAGGAGGTTTGTCACCGTAACCTGCGGCCGGACCTTTATTCGCTTGCCGAAGCTGAATTCTCTACTGAACGCTGCGTCGAAAGCGAACAATCCCGGCCCGCGGCCGGCATTCCTAGGTAAATCTCCGGGACTTCCGATCGGCGGCAGTGAGAACGAAGCCGCAAGTCCGGCCGGGAAAGGATCATTCGGCCTGCGGTAAACTATGCCGCCCTTTGCTCCCGAGAAACTGGGACGGTCGTTTCCCACGTCGTCCAGATTCCTGTCGCTGCCTCCGATTCCCAGATTGAATGGCCTCGCAGTCTCGAGTCGGAGAACGGGAGCAAAAGTAATTCCCCCAAGCACGCCGGGCGCGGTAAAGATGCCGGAAAATCTGAACTTGAATCTGCGGTCGATCCCGCTTGGTGCGAATTCACTTCGAAAATCGCCGGCCGTCTGAGCGGAACTGGTGTCGACAAAGCCGTCATCACGGGTTCTCGATATCGTT
The DNA here is from genome assembly GCA_024640445.1 of Acidobacteriota bacterium. Classification (GTDB taxonomy): domain Bacteria; phylum Acidobacteriota; class Blastocatellia; order Pyrinomonadales; family Pyrinomonadaceae; genus Aridibacter. The sequence continues at coordinate 12,241 of JAHEEZ010000034.1, forward strand.
AGCGCGGAACGAAATGAGCCGGTGAAGCCGAACAGCAAAGGGCTGTTCCGGCGGCTCAAGGTCACTGTCAGTCCTTCGTACACGCTTCGCCCGATCGAGCTGACCATCTCGACCTGTCCAAGCGTCGGATCATATGGCCTGACGAGATACGTCTCCAGGGCGCGGAATGCGATCCCAATCGGGGCTCCCCGCGCCTCCGAACCGTTCGATGACGCGAGATTCACCGACCGGATACCGGCCTCTGTGCTCACACCAGCGGTATCCCCCGGATCGCCGAGGTAGAATCTCGTAGCCGTACCGTCCATTTCGAACGTGCCGAGTGACAGAAGATATTCTGTCAGGCTCGTGAATCCCTCAGGCGGTCTGAATGCGTTAACGTTCGTTTCCCTCCAAAGCCGTGATGCCTTGTTGAATGTAAAGTTAGCCTCGACCACGAATCCGGAACCGATATCCCGTTCAAATCCCGCGTTGAACTGATAGCTTTCCGGCACCGCGATCCCGTCTTCTACAAACCGGGAGAAGTTCGTTTCGTTCACGAATCCCCCGCCTGAGATCCCAAGGCCGGACAGGATCGCGGCCAGCTGTTCCTGGTCAGGGGGATCGGGGAAGTTGTTCGAAAGTGCGTAAAGGAATCGGCATTTGTCCGAGGTCGCGTCCGGGCCCGGAGCAACCCGGTTCAGGCATCTGGCTTCGTTCGAAGGGCCGTCAAGTGACTCCGAATCAAACCTGACCGCCTGTTCCCCAAGACTGTAATCGTCAAGCGTTCGCAAGAGCACCCGGTTGTAGAAAACTCCGGCGCCCAGGCGGAAGACCGTTCTCCCGTCGTCCGAAGGGGACCACGCGAGGGCGACCCTCGGCCCGATGTTGTTGGAATCCCCGATTATCGACTCCCTTTCGTACCTGAGCCCAAGAGTGATAGTCAGACCCGGCCGGACGTTAAATTCGTCCTGAATGAAAAGGCCTGTGTACGTGTTCTCCTGGACCGAGGTCGATCCGAAATTCCTACGGTATCGGCTCGGCTGATTTGCGAGAAGATCGTAAACCCTGGAGAAATTGAATGTGCCGGTCGAATCGGCGAGATCGGTGTTATCGGATCTTATGGTCTGCACATCAATGCCGGCGCGAAATGTGTGCCGACCGGCAAGCAGGCTCAGGGAGTCCTGGAACTGCATTCGCCGCTCCTTCCGAAGGCTTGCGAAGTTCGCCGTCGAGTTACCGACGACCACGGTTCCGCGGACCTGATCGTCACTTCCCGCAAGGCTGTCGTCCGAGATGAAAATCAGCACCACCGGATCTTCGGCCCCTTTTGCCGCAAAGCTCGGCCGAAAGCCGGAATACTGAAATCTGAACTGATTGACGCCGCGCGACCCGAGAACAAGGTTGTTCGAAACTGATATCGCGTCGGTCGAACGGCGGCGGCTTTGCAGTGTCTCCTCGAGATACCTTGTGGTTTCCCTGTACTGGCGAAGGTCTTCGCTTCGGCCAAACTGGTAACTCACGGTAAGCGAATGCGAGTCGCCGAAAGCATGGTCGAACCTGCCCGTGAATCTCTGGCGGATCCCCGGTGTGCTCACCGTCTTCCGGTACGGCGCGATGTCAACCGCGGGGAACGTGTCGGTTTGCGGATTCGGAATGTCGTCGACCCTTCTATCTTCGGGATGTGTCGGCGGCGGAAGCGGGAACCGGGGATTGGTATCGACCGGCATCATTGTGTCTATCAGGGATGCCGCGAGCCTGCGCTGCTGCAGGTACGAGGCGTGAAAGAACGTCCGCGCGCCTGTGAATGGCACGGGCCCCTGAAAGGTAAACCCCGGATCGACCTTGGTGTAAGGAAGGCGACCGAGACCGCGTCGGTTGTTGTTATAAGTATTGGCGTTGAGACTCTCGTCTTCGAACGATCCCACAAGACGGCCGCGGTAAACTCCGGAGCCGGCACGGGTCCGTATGTTGATCCTCCCCCCCGAAGCCCTGCCGTATTCTGCCGAGAACTGATTTGTCACGACCTGAAGTTCAGCCACTGAATCGGGAGGCGGCTGGAAACGCTCTTCCGCCGAACGGTCGTCGTTGTTGTCGAGGCCGTCGATGGTGATATTCGTCGAATATGCTGCGCCGCCGGACAGTGCAATGCTTCCCGCGCCCAGGACCTCTGCGGGCCGGTCACGTTCACTACCCGAGCCAATGCGATCGTCGTCCGCAAGATCGTCGATCGAAAACGGCTCCTCATCGGTTCCCGGGAAAAGGTAGATCAGATCGAGCACGTCACCTGAAGAATTCGGAAACTCGCGGACCTCGTCGCCGGACATCGAAGACCCGACGACAGTCCGGGTCGTGTCCAGTACGGGGGTCTCGTTAGTGTCGACGGCAACCTGTTCGTTCACCGACGCGGGAGCAAGCAGCAGGTCGATCCTGGCGGTTTGGCCCGAGACGATCTCAACGGATCTCCGTGTGGCGGCAAATCCTTCAAACGACGTTTCAATACGGTACTGTCCGGGGGCGAGCTCAATGATCCGGAAACGACCGAAGCGATCGGTCCTGGCGGAACGGCCCGGTCCATTGTTCACGGGCGCAACGGTTACGACCGCTCCGGGCACGACCGCGCCGCTTGTATCGGTGACGGAACCGAAGATCACCGAGTCATCGAGATCCTGACCCGCAACGACGGTCCCAAAAGCCAAAATGAAAATTAGGGGGAATGTGAGATATGCGAAATGCTGCATCATAAGGCGCCTCCTGAGGAATGGTGAGATTGGGTTGAGAGTGCCTTTTAATTATTTTGAAGCTAAGTTTGGATCAACGCTCCTGATTTGTAAAGTTTTTTGCCGAGATGCTCAGTCTTCTTCAACGTGTTCTATGAACTGGGCCCTGTGAATTCGGGATACGGGGATCAACGCCTCGGAATCGGAAAATCCCGCGACATGGCTTGATATCTCGTCGGCGTGCGTACGTAGGTATTCGAAGAAACGCTCGAACTCTTTCTGCATCGCGTCCATTTTCTCGCGCATGTTGAGAATGATCTCGACGCCCGCAAGATTGACCCCCAGATCGCGTGTGAGGGAAAGGATCACTTCAAGCCTTTCAAGGTCCTCGTCTGTGAACAGGCGCGTGTTGCCTTCAGACCTGGACGGTTTGATCAGCCCTTCGCGCTCATACATGCGGAGGGTTTGCGGATGCACCTCATAAAGCTTTGCAACCACGCTGATCGAATATGTCTTGATCTTCTTGTTCATCGCTGAACAAAGTTCACTGATCAACGTTCATTGATCAATGAAAATTGTTATTCCAGTCCCATCGCCTTTCGCGGATTCTCAGAATTCACCTTCTCAAACTGCTTGAGAAGCGCTTTGGTCTCTTCACTGATCACGTTCGGGAGCGTTATTTTGACCTCGACGAACTGGTCGCCCTTGATCTCCTTGTTCCGTATGCTCGGGATTCCCTTCCCGCGCAGCCTTATCTTCTGGCCGGACTGCGTGCCAGGTGGGATCCTGAGCTTCGTCTTGCCATCAACCGTCGGAACCTCTATTTTGGCTCCCAAAGCGGCTTCGGGAACGCTTATCGGCACAGTCACATAAATGTTGTTTCCGCGACGTGTGAAGTACCTGTGCGAACCGACGTTGGTGATGATGTAAAGGTCGCCCGGCTGCGCCCCAAGCCTGCCTCCGTGTCCCTTCTTCGGGATTCGCACACGGGAACCCGTTTCCACACCCGGCGGGATCCGGACCTTCACCTGTTCCTTCAGCGGTGTAACTCCGCCGCCCTTGCAAAGCGAGCACGGCTGGCGCCTTCGCCCTGTGCCTTCGCAATCGGGGCATGGCTGCGTGAACTGTAATCTGCCGCCCTGCTTTTGGACCTGACCGGTCCCGCTGCAGGTCGTGCAGGTTACCACGGGACCACCCATGTCGCCCGCGCCCTGGCATCTGGAACATTGTTCCGAGCGATTCACGGTCAGATTTGTCGTCAGGCCGGTGACCGCTTCTTCGAATTTGAGAGCCAGAGGGATCTCAATGTCCCTTCCTTTCTTGGGAAGAGGCCTTGGGGGTTCGGCCTGACCCTGCGACCCGCTCCCGAAAAGGTCTGAAAATATATCGCGGAAGCTAGACGAACCGGCATCGCCGGCTGATCTTCCCGCACCCTGTCCGGCACTCGTGTCCCATGTAAATCCGGAGAAATCGAACCCGCCCTGACCTGCCCCGGCACCCGCGCCGTACGGCGAATCCGGATCAAGGTTGTCGGCATAGTAGCCAAACCGGTCAAAGACCTTCCGCTTCTTCTCATCGGAGAGGACGTCGTAAGCCTCCTGGATCTCTTTGAATTTCTCTTCTGCGGATTTGTCGCCCGGATTGACATCCGGATGGTATTTTCTCGCCAGACGGCGATAGGCCTTCTTGATCTCCGGCGCTTTGGCGTCCTTGTTCACGCCAAGCTGCTTGTAATAATCCTTTTTTGTTGCCATCGGGTTGGTCAGCCGGGATTCAGAGGCCGGCGGCATCGCCGCCGGCCTGCCACTGAAGACCGTCAGTCAGCATTAACTAGTCCTTGTTCTCTTCCTCGGGCTCCTCTTCCGCGTCCACGTATTCGGCGTCGATCACGTCGTCGTCCGAACTCGCGGCAGCGGTTTCGTCACCACCTGCAGATGCCGATGAAGCCTGTTCAGCGGTGTCGCCGCCGGCTCCAGCGGTCTGCTGGGAATAAAGGACCTCAGCGAGTTTGTGCGAAGCGGACTGGAGCCTTTCAAACGCGCTGTTCATAGCGTCGGCGTCCGTGCCCTTCAATGCTTCCTTCGAGTCCGAAATCGCCGTCTCGACCTCGCTGCGCTCTGCATCGCCTAGCTTGTCCTTGCTTTCGTCAAAGGACTTCTCGACGTTGTAGACCAAACCGTCGAGGCGGTTCCTTGCCTCGATCTCCCCTTTCTTCTTCTCATCGTCCGCAGAGTGCGACTCGGCATCCTTCATCATCTTGTCGATCTCGTCCTTCGACAGACCGGAAGAAGCCGTGATCGTGATCTTCTGCTCGCGACCGGTACCCACATCCTTTGCGGACACGTTTACGATACCGTTCGCGTCGATGTCAAAGGTCACCTCGACCTGCGGAACGCCCCTCGGTGCGGGCGGAATTCCGACGAGGTGGAATTTTCCAAGTGTCTTGTTGTCGCCGGCCATCGGGCGTTCACCCTGAAGCACGTGAACTTCGACAGACGTCTGGTTGTCCGAAGCCGTCGAAAAGATCTCGCTCTTTCTGGTCGGGATCGTGGTGTTTCTCGGGATCATCTCCGTGAAGACGCCTCCGAGGGTCTCGATTCCGAGTGTGAGCGGCGTTACGTCGAGAAGCAGGATGTCCTTCTTGTCTCCCGAAAGTACGCCCGCCTGAACCGCAGCGCCGACTCCGACGACTTCGTCAGGGTTGACGGACTTGTTCGGTTCCTTGCCGAAGAACTCCTTGACCATTTCCTGAACCTTCGGGATACGAGTGGACCCGCCGACGAGTACCAACTCGTCTATGTCCTTGGGTTCCAGTCCTGCATCCTTGATCGCCTTTTCGACCGGCGGCATGAGCCGCTTGAGAACGGGCTCGACAAGCGCTTCGAATTTCGAGCGTGTCAGTTTCTGCACAAGGTGCTTCGGTCCGCTCTGGTCGGCGGTGATGAACGGCAGGTTGATCTCGGTCTCCATCGTGCTCGAGAGCTCGATCTTCGCCTTTTCCGCTGCCTCTTTCAGGCGCTGAAGCGCCATCTTGTCGCTCGTCAGATCGATTCCCTGGTCTTTCTTGAATTCGTTAATGATCCAGTTGATCAAAAGATCGTCAACATCGTCACCGCCGAGGTGAGTGTCGCCGTTCGTGGACTTCACTTCCACAACGCCTTCTCCTACTTCCAGAACGGAGATATCGAACGTACCGCCGCCGAAGTCGAACACAGCGATGGTCTCATCTGCTTTCTTGTCCAATCCGTAGGCCAGCGCGGCAGCCGTCGGTTCATTCACGATCCTCGCTACTTCGAGGCCCGCGATCTTGCCGGCGTCCTTTGTCGCCTGGCGCTGTGCGTCGTTAAAGTAGGCGGGAACGGTGATAACGGCCTTTTCAACCTTCTGACCGAGATAATCTTCCGCGGACTGCTTCAGTTTCTGAAGGACCATCGCGGCTATCTCCGGCGGAGAATACTGTTTGCCGTCGGCTGTGATCCTGACGTCTCCATTCGAGGCTTTCTCAACCTTATAAGGCACCTGCGAGATCTCTTCGGAAACCTCATCGAACCGGCGCCCCATGAACCTCTTTATCGAATAGAGCGTGTTCTCGGGATTTGTCACGGCCTGGCGCTTTGCCACCTGGCCAACAAGGCGGTTTCCGTCCTTCGCAAACGCCACTACCGACGGGGTGGTCCTGCCACCCTCGGAGTTCGTGATCACGACGGGTTCGCCTCCTTCCATTACGGCAACGACCGAGTTGGTCGTGCCCAGATCTATTCCAATGATTTTGCTCATCTTAAGTCTCCAGTGTTTAAGAATTATTACCGCTCGAAAACAAGTTATTCGATAGAATAAGCCGATATTAGTCTTGAGCCTGAAGGAAGTATAAGACTTGAGTGTATTACTGTCAAGGTTGCTTGAGTATCATACTAGCAGGTCGCAGATCGGACGCAATTCTCCGCCCGGCGCACTTCGGTTGCAATACACAAGGCTCAGGACTGTTTGGCGTCTTCTTCGCCCATCAAACGTGCGACAAAGAATATGTAATGGCATCCGGAGGCCGCAGCGAGAACGACCACTATTGTATAAACGGTTGGCAGATACGCGGTGTAATCAGAAACGGCGGCGAGCAGAATGAGGCCGACCGCCAGAACCTGTACGGTCGTACTGAGTTTCCCAAGCCATGACGGCCGGAAACCCCTGAACCCGGTCATGATATTGATCGCACCCGCTACAGTGACGATCAGAATATCGCGTCCGATCACAGCTGCCGTAACCCAAAAGGGAACCGGTAGATGGTGTGTCGGCTGGAGAACGTTGGGAAGCGTGAGAATGACGAACGCGACGGTCATCAGGAGTTTGTCAGCAATAGGATCTATGATCGTGCCCAACTCCGACTCCTGGTTGAACCGCCTGGCGATGAAACCGTCCACACCGTCCGAAATTCCAGCGACGATAAACACGAAAAGCGCCAACCCGCTGTATCCATAAAACAACAGGCTTGCGAAAACAGGGATGAGCGCCATCCGAATGAGAGTGAGAAGATTGGGAATGGTCAGAATATTTGAGTACATCAGCAGGCAATTCAGCGGACCGTTTCAAAACAAGCGTTTCAGGCCGTCCGCAGTTCTATGAGAGAGATTTCCGGAGGGCATTGATATCTGACCGGAAGCACCACGGTTCCGATCCCGCGGGTTATATATATCTGCGTCTCCTTTCTCTTATGGAGTCCGCTCGAAAAACGCCTGTGAGCCAGGATCCTCTTCTCCTTTTCTCTGATCTTCACCTGTCCCCCGTGCGTATGGCCGCTGAACATAACATCGACTTCCCACCGCGCGGCCTGACGAAGGATGACCGGGTTGTGCGCCAGAAGCATCTTCATTTCGTCAGGAAAAGAGCCGTGAAGAGCTTGCTTGAGATCGGTCCGCTTGACCATGAAATCATCAACCCCGCAAAGCCAGAACGAAGCGTCGCGCGCCTTGAGCCTGAAACCTGTATTCACAAGCATCGACACTCCCTTCGCCTCAAGCGCCTTCGCGACCGCGTCCGCGTCGGTCCAGTGGTCGTGATTTCCAAGACAGGCGTAAGTCCCAAATTCAGATTCGAGGCGGCCCAGGGCTTCCGCCACCGGCCGTATGTACTCGCTCTCGTGCGAAACGTAATCGCCTGTGAGCACGACAAGATCAGGGCCGAGCTCATTAGCCGCTTCGATCGCATTCTCGATGTGCTGAATATCCGTGAATGGACTGTGGTGGAAATCCGAAAGGTGAACGATCCGGAATCCTTCGAGTTTCTTCGGGAGCTTCTCTAGCGAAATGGTCACTTCCTCGAGCGCAAGCGTACTCGCCTCATCGATAGCGCTTCGCGCGGTCTTTGAGAAATTGCTGGCAAGAAGCCTTAAAGGGGTATCCGACGCCACTGCCGAGGATATCCTCTCCGAGATCTTCTTCTTATACACGTTGTGTTTCATTACCCGAAGATGTTCTGACGCGTGATTCCGGATTTCGGCGCCAGGTACCGAATCTAACCACTTATCGGTACAAATGTCCACGTGCCGCTCGCCTCACGGCCCGCTTCCTGCTTGGCGATCCCGTCATTGTCAAGCGGGAGGTGGAAAGAACGAAGTGCTCGTGAAAGAGCGCAAAATGTTTTGGGTAGAGCATAGTCCCGTTTAGCGTGTCTGCTTTTTGGACGCGACTGGCGCTCAGGTGCGCCCGCTAAACAAATACATCGTGGCGGCCGCGTCCCCTCATTACTCATCTCTCAGCACTCAGCGCGCTACCTCATAGGCCAGAAGACCGGCACGAGAACGACCGACACAACGAAGACCACTATGGTCAGTATTGTCCCGATCTTCACGAAATCAAGGAACCTGTAGTTTCCCGGGGTGTAGACAAGCACGCACGCCGGTTCGAGGGGGGTCATGAACGAGAATGACGCGGCATATGTGATACCGATCGCGAACGTTCTCGGATCAAGCCCGAG
>JAHEEZ010000035.1 GCA_024640445.1 Acidobacteriota bacterium
TCTTCTCTTCCCATTTGCCGTTCGCGAATTCCCACGAACGGAGGACAGCCTTGATCTCGGCCTTCTTTCCGGACACGAGATTGCCGTCCAGATCTGACACTATCGACTCGATCTTGATGTCCTCTCCTTTCTGGACGAAGTTTCGCTGAGACCTTATTCCGACATAGAGATCCGCCGGATGGACGAGCAAGCTCGTTGTCGAAGACCACGTCTGCCTGTTCACGTCCTGGACTGATGAATACGCTGTTAACCTGTAAGGTCTCGGGGGTTTGACCGATTCGAAATCGATCCTCAGGTTGTGTTTTCCGGAAGCATCCGTCTTGCCCTGGAAGCTTTGTGAAGATCCTCCGCCGTAGTTCTCACCGCCGCCGTACCACCACGGGACCCACTTTCCGAAAATGAAATCGCCGCGGTTCGGCGGAGTGTAGTTCGTCGGATTCGCCTGCACGTTCCAGTTCACATCCGCTTGTGCAAGCCCACCGCCTGAATAGTATTTGGCTTCAACCTCTAGATTTGCGTGGCTGCCGACAAAATGCGGAGCTTCGGTGACCACCTTGGATGTCACTTCGAACTCAGGCCGGCGGAATTCCTGGATCTGGAACTGGTGCGTGTAGCTTCCGCCGTTCAGCGAAGTTGAAGTGTTGATGTCGACGCGTGCGTAGCCGAGATTTGCGTTGTCCGGAACGCTGAATTTCAGATCGAACGCGCCGAAAGCGTTGAGATTCGCGGTGCCTTTCGCGATCTCGTTGTTCCGAGGGTCCTTTACCGAGTAACTAATACCTTTCGCGGCATCACCCAGCGCCTGAACGTCTCCCAATTTCCCGCCGGTTACCTTACGTATGTAACCCTTCACAGAAACCTCTTCCTTCGGCCGGTACATCTTTCGGTCGTCAAAGACAAACCAGCGCAGGTAATCGTATTGGGGCTTTTTGTACCAGCTTCCGGAATCACGCCAGAAATAATCGGTGTTCTCCGGAAGAAAAGCTACGTCATTCCCTTTCCTGGCGATCAGCAAATTAGGCTCGCTGGCCACCTTGTCGGGTAGCGGAAGCCGAAGCACTCCGTTTTCCGTTGTTTGATTCGAGGCCGCAGTCGGAATCGCTTCCATCTCGACAGATTCACCCGACGGTCCGAAAGATTCCGTGCCGCCGTTTTGTGAACTTCCCCAGCTGGTAAGCCAATCCCAGAACCACGCGACATAGCCACCCTCATCGGTGACTGAAGAATTCCCGCTTACCTCACCACCGTTCGGGAAGATCCTGAGGTCAACGCCCGACAACGGTTTTCCGCTTGAAAGTTCGGTGACAAGACCTATCAGCTCGCTTGAATCCACGAAGGCGTCGAGGCCGATGCTTGTGGACTGAAGCCAGGTGACAACGCGCGAGCGGTCGTACTTGTCCTGCTTCGTAGTAGGTTCAATAAAGAGGACGATGTTTCCATATCCGCTCGGAAGATACTTACTGAGATCAATACGTGTCTCCGCAAGTTCGTCGGCCACCTGCTCGATATTTACGGTTTCATTCCTGAGCAACGTCCCGGGCATCGGCGCCTTCGTTCCGTCCTCGTAGTCGAGATATCTGACAAACTGCTGGTAAGCATGCCAGTCTTCCGGCCGGACCTTGTAGACCTTCATCCGGACGCTCTTCTGATTGATGGTAAAGATCGAAAAATTGGGTTTCTTGGCAGCCGGATCAAGAACCGTCATGAATCCGCCCTGCGCGTACAGGCTGGGAGGAGCGGAACCGACCTTGATCTTTGCGACCGCGCTTCCTGACAGTGCCTGGCCGTATATGTCCTTTATCGAATTGTCGACAGAGACCGTGTAGGTCGTTCGGCCTTTCTTCACACCCTGAAAATATAAGTAATTTCCGGACGGATATATGTTGAGGCCCTCGACCGCAGGCTCTATCTTGATCTTCGACTTGTCGAATGTAGAGCCGTCAATCCCGTTTGTGAACTGGAGGTACCACATCTCGAACGGCGAACATCCGTCCTGTCCACCGTAGCCGCAGCGGCCGTCCACGAACTTGAATACACCGTAAGTTCGAAATCCGAAAGTCTGCTGTTCCTTGGTGGTCAAAGGGCCTTCCGCCGATGGAGCTCCCTTGTTCACCGTCACGCTGATCTGCGAGTCAGCCGGAAGTGCACCTTCCGTTCCCCCCGTTGCGTTGACCGCTTTGATCGCAAGCCATCTGCCGGGTTCGGACTGCTCTACGTAATAAGCGGCACGCGAGGTCTTGACCTCGTCCTCAGTCGCGAGTCTTTTGCCAATGGCCTTGCCGCCGCTGGTCAAGGTCACAGCTTTCAGCATTGCCGCGGGATCGATCTTCTGGTCGAATTTGAGAAAGATGATTTCATCTCTTCGGTTCACCGAATTCTGACTTGGAAAATACTGCTCGAGCTTCGGCGGAGGGGTCGTGAACGTCCACGAAACCTCCTTCTTGAGGACCTGTCCGTTCGCGGACCTGGTTCCAGCGGGAACCGTGATCTTGAAGACCGTCGACATAGGAAAACGAACTTTCGTATCGAACATAAGAGTCTTCGTTCCAAGCCATCGCCATTTCCCTTCAGTCACGGGTTCAAGCCTGACCGGGACCGTTTCTGACGCGCCTTCCTGCGAGGTTACTGCAACCATCGGTTCCGAAAAAGAGACGCTGAGGTCTGGGGCGAGAGATACCTCTCCTTCCGGAGAGTATCTCAATACCTGCAGCTCCCTTTCCGTCCCGCCCGTACTCGCCTCTCTTTGTTCGTCTGCGGGAAACTTCACAGGAATCTTGTTGCCCGTCTTCGGCGGCGGCAGACTTCCCTCGCGCTTGGTGAATTCCTGCTTGTCGGCAAGTTCACTTTTGATCTCGGGCATCCGGCTAAGGAGTTTTTGTGCGTCAACATCTGGAAGCGGCGAGGTATCAGCAGGCTGTCTCTGCTGTGAGGCACCCTGAACGTCGGATCCCTCGCTCAAGCTGAATTTCAGTCCGTTTGGTGTTTCCTGAAGCATTTTGTTCCTGATCTCTGCAATCTTCTGCGCTCGTACGATCTGGGCGACGGGCGCGATTAGGCCGATGTAGAAAGCGATAATTAGCAAGGAAGATATGGTTTTCCGCATTTTTTTGTCTCTCTTTCTTTTCCGATCCGGCTGAAGCGAGTGAGCGGTGCCGGTTCATGCGACAAGGCTCCTTCATATTCTAAGCCGAAGACTTAGGATACCGAACGGAGAAAAGTGTTCGTTCGTCTGCAACTGATCGGAAGATTTTCAAATACTTGATTCTTAGTCAACCGAACTGAATGCTTTGTCAGATGGCTTTCAGGCTCGGACGCGGTGTAGAACGCAGGCAGGTTCGAACACTTGCACGTCCACCAGATCATACGAGCGCTGGCCTGGGGCCGAGTGTGAGGACCCGATTTTCATTTACTATTCACAAGTAAACTTTCTTGATATACTAGCTGGCAATTGCAACTTTCGGAGCTTTCATTCGTAAGGAAACCAGTAAGTAAGTTCTTTTTACATAAAAACTTAGGAGCAATAGTTGAAAAATGGGATTGTGGCAAAGGATTAAGAGGATGTTTCGCGCTAGCACCGGGGCCGCACTGGACCGGATCGAGAACCCGGAGATGGTTCTCCAGCAGACCGTCCGGGATATGCGTGATCGCGTCCCCGAACTGAATAACTCTGTGGCGCAGGTTATGGCGACCGAGAGATTGCTCCAAAAGAACAAAGAGCGGCTGGCTGAGCAGGTCGTCGAACTTGATTCTAAGATAAAGGCTTCGGTCAAGATGGGGCGCGACGACATCGCGACCGCCTACATTGGTCAGCTTCAGCAAGCGCAAGTCGATCTTGAAAAGACCGACGCGCAACTGGATTACGCATCCAACGCTTCCAAGCAGGCCTTAAAGGCTCGCGACAATTACGTCCTCAACATGAAGAAGAGGACGGCAGAAGCAATGCAGCTTATCAGCGCATCGAAACAGGCCAAACTCCAGGAACAGCTTGCGCAGACAATGGAGTCGTTCGACATCGGCGACGACGCGTCGACGTTCAATGAAATGCGTGAGAAGATCGACCGCCGTGTCGCAGCTGCAGAGGCTAAGTTGCAGCTTGGCTCCGCGACTGTGGACAACCAGATGCAGGATATCGAACGCGAGGCGATGGATATTCAGCTTCACGACAAGTTACTTTCATACAAGAAGGACCTGGGGCTTCTCGGAGAAGGCACTGGAGCGGAGACCAAACAGATCTCTTCGGGAACTGCGGATGCCGGCGGTTCGAATGAAGCTGAGGGCGGTTCGGCGGAAGAAAGATCAACCGAAGACCTCTTGGCGGAAGCGGAAGAACTCCTTAAAGACACCAACAGCTGATCTGCCTTAAGCCCCTTCTGCGGGCAAGTAACTTGAAGGGGAAAAGCCGCATCGAAAACACCAGCAGTTATGGCAGATATCGCTAAGTACCAGCAGCAGCTGGACAGGTTTCAAACCTCATACGCAAAAGAAGCGTTGACGGAACCGGTCAATTTTTGGGCATTGGCCGGATTCGCAGTGGCTTCTGCATACACATGGAGCGTGATTCCTCTGCTCGTGGCGCTGGTCTGCGAGTTCGCATACGTTCTCGTCGTGCCCAACCTGCCTTCTTACCGCAAGCTAGTACAGGGCCGTGAGCGCGAGCGTCTCAAGGCGCTGAACATCGCCCAGCGAGAAAAGATGATCAAGAGTTTCAGCCCGCGGGAACGCGAGGCAGTTGAGTACCTTCGCTGGCAGAAGAACAAGATCCAGGAGAACTACAAGAAATTCGCCGGCGTCAGGCAATTGCCGACGAACCTCAAGTCGCTTGATCGAAGGTGGGAGGATTTCGTAGACCTCTTGGACGTATACCGCCGCCGTAAGCAGCACCTTAAGTCGATTAACAGGCAAGCGGTTCATAATCAGCTTTCGCAGGCTTTCCGGGCCGCGGAGAATTCTACCGACGAAAAAACAAAACGGATTCAGCAGACTAACGTCGAAATACTGAAACGCAGGCTGGCCTCTTTCGACGAGCTTGAGAGAAGCGTCAAACTTGTTGAGGGACAACTCCAGTCGATCGAAAACTTCTTTGGGTATTTGAATGACGAGATCGTGACGATGTCCACTCCGGAGAAATTCTCGCTTTTGGATTTCGAACAGCTTTCCGACTCGATAGCAATGACGAAGCAAATGCTGGATGCAACTTCAGATTCCGTTGGGCAGCTTGACGCTTACAATCGAGAGATGGGGAACTACGAATTGCTCCCTGAAAACAACTAGGGAAGATCAACTAATATAAACAAGAAAGCGGGGACCTTCCCGCTTTTTTGTTTTGTGATCAGGACCTGCTAATTAAAGATCTTGTGCTTGCGGTAGAGGTTCATATCAAATAGAATTTCTGATTTAATTTCCATACCGGATATCGAACATTCGCAATTATTAGGGAGAGGCCCAAAAAAGGGCTGAAAGGTTATGAAAAGAATTGGGATTCTAGCGGGAAGGGAGGTTACCTTTCCTGAGGCAATAGTCAAAAGTATAAACGATGCTGGCGGGGGCGAGATCGTCGCCGAGATGCTTAAGGTTGGCGGCGTCCGTCTGGACGAGGAGAAGAGATACGACCTTGTTATCGATCGCATTTCTCACGAGGTACCATTCTACAGGGCAATGCTAAAACGCCTGGCGCTTGAGGGTACTTATATAATAAACAATCCTTTTTGGTGGTCTGCGGACGACAAGTTCTTTAACTTCTCTCTCGCAGCAAAACTCGGAGTGGCGATACCAAAAACCGTGCTGTTGCCTCAGCATTCATATATCGAAGACATCAATAGTGATTCTTTGAGAAATCTTGAATACCCAATGAACTGGGAAGAAGTGGTCGAATACACCGGCCTCCCGGCGTTCATGAAGCCATTCGACGGCGGCGGCTGGAAGAACGTTTCGAAGGTAGAATCGCTCGAACAACTATTGTATGAATACAATCAAACCGGACGTCTTTGCATGACGCTGCAGGAAGGCATCGAGTATGACCAGTTCGTTCGTTGCTACTGCGTCGGAAAGGAAGAAGTACTTATCATGCCGTATGACCCCTCAAAACCGTATCTCTCAGGAGAGCAGTATGTTCCTAATCCTGATTATCTTGTTCCGGAACTATCGGAGCGAGTTGAGAAGGATGTTAAGACCATCTGCACGGCGCTGGGATATGACTTGAACACCGTGGAGTTCGCGATCAAAGATGGAATACCTTACGCGATAGATTTTATGAATCCGGCGCCAGACGCGGAACTGGCATCTGTCGGCGAATACAATCATCGGTGGATCGTGGACAAAATGACTGACTTCATAATACGTATGATGGAGGACGGTGTAGAGGTGCCGGAATATCGGTGGGACCACTTGCTGAACCTGCCATCAACTGAAACGGGCAGATCGTCCGCAAAGAATGCATCCACCGACTAGCGTATCAATGGTTGGCAGAAACTAGAAGGGGCGTTCCGCTTGGAGCGCTCTTTGTATTTGGGTCCTACTCCTTCTTTACTCGTTTTCAACAGGTAGACGTGACGAGAGAAGATTGCGTCCAACTACGATCGCACCCCACACAAGAAGCGCCACGCAGGAAACTGACCAACCGAGATTCGCCAAAAGAGTTTCATCGGTCACCATCCCGGCAATGATACATGGCAACCCAACCATCGTTATTCGCAGCGCGGATTTCTTGTATTTCTCAAGGTTGTCAAGCAGCGTCACACGGCTGATCTCCATATCCATGTATTCATCATCGTTATTGAGCCGCTCAAAGTATGCCGCCTCGGAGCTCGTCCATCGCCGGAGGGCTGGAGTTTCCGCAAGCCGATTGGCAGCTGAAAAGTTATGAATCACATGTGCGATCTTTCCTTCCCTCAGAGAAAGTTCCGCGAGTCCACGAACTGACCGATAACTGTCTTCTGCAAGCTCTAGCGTCTTCTGAAATGCTCTCTTAGCCCGCTGCCATTCGCCATACTGGAAATATGTTTCGCCGAGCCGGGCAAGAAGCCGTTCGTCGTCTTCGGCCTTCTTTTCGGCCAATCTCAACGCCGCAATTGCCCTTCTTTCCAAATTTGGGTTCTTTTCCGCACCGGCATATGAATGTAGGCATCTAGCAAATTCAAACACCAACCAACCGTTTTCGGGGTCAAGCCTCAAGGCTCTCCTAAAAACCTCAAGCGCCTGAATAAGGTAACCGGCGATCCTGAGTTCGTTCGCTAGTTGCCTTAAGAACGACAACCGGTCCGAAATATCCGTGGTATCCGTAGCATCGTCATTCTGCGCCACTCGCTTCCTGATCGAACCCGTACGACCCTGGAGCGAATTTTCAAGAACCGTTGCAGACGGGATCTTGGCAAACCGCGATTTCGTCTGGACCTCCTTGGGATCAGCAAGATAGTCACGAAGTTCCGCAGAACGGTTGTCTAGAACGCTTTCAGGGAGGTTCGGAAGAATGGCTTCTATCATTGATCGATAGGACTCACCACCTGAAACAAGTGAGAACCGGACCGCTTTGCCTCCGATCAGAGTCCGGTAACGATAGTAAACGTTACCGCCCTTCTTCAGTGCCCTTAGGGCCTGAGACTCGACAAGTTCGATCTCTTCGAGCCTTAGCGACACCGGCGACCCTGTCACCAGTCCCCACAGTCTTGGAACCACCCCGGTACGCCGCATCGCTGAACCATCAAACGCGATCCTGTCAGTCAATAAAAGGATTGGGGTCACAAACCAACTCACCACCATCAGAGCGATGGCCCATAAGTCGATTTGGAGATGCAAAAGCAGTCCGGCGAAAAACGTGCCTACAAGGATGAATGAAAAATATCCATTCGCCGAAGCTCGGATACTTGCCCGAGAACGAATGGAATGTCCCTCATTCGTCTCCCCGATATTCTGAAGTGCCTCACCGGGAACTACATTGCTTTGGGTTTTGTCAGTCACAAGTAATCAATCTCAGTCAATTATTGTAATTATAACGTTAACGGACCCAACTTCCCATCAACACCCGGTAAAACTACAAAAAGAAAATGAGGGCACGATCGCCCTCATCTAATTCTCACTAATGATCAACCAGGGAAAAGTCGGGGACTTTATCCAAAAGGCAGTCCCGCAGGTAATTCAGGTTCTTTGATCTGTTTCGCCCTTTCCGGATCGAGTTCTTTGATCTTTGCTTTTGCTTCAACCGCAGTTTGAGAAAGGGGGACCGGCTGATTCTCAGCGTCCTTCGCTTCGCTCGCCTCCTTGGCTATCTGGAAATAAAGATTCGCGGCCTCTTTGCTCTTGTTCAGTTTTTCGTAGATCTTCGCTAATTCAAACCTAACCGTCTCAAGCGAAACCACAGGGTTTGTTTCCTTCGATAGCTCCGAATAAAGCTTTTCAGAATCAGAATACTTCTCATCCGCGGCGTAAGCCTGTGCGAGCGCGAATTTTGACATACTGCCAACCTCGTCTCCGCCCTTGCTCAACTCTTCCAGTTGCCTGATTCCCTCAGCACGATCAACATCAAGACGGTTAATAGCGATGAAATATCGGGCTTTCTGAGCATAGGAACCACCAAACCTATCGACAACCGCCTGAAAATCCTTGATCGCGGCCTCCGCCCTTTCTTTCTCAGTCTTGAAAGTCTTCACCGAAACCCCCGCAGGCAAAGGTGAGTCGGTCACTTGAGCTTGCGAAGTTTCAATCGCATCCCCAAGCGCCGCCTGAGCGGCATTGTCGGTTCGTCTGTCCCAGACGTAGAAAAGAGAGGCGATGATAATGAGTACCGCAACTGCCGCAAGCCCATAAAGTATCATGCGGCCTTTGCCATGGAGTTTGCTACCAAACTCCTCTATCTTTCCGCCCAAATTTGTTTGAAATTCGTCCCGGTACTGGATCTTTGCTTTCTCCTCTTCAGTCATCGGAATTTCCTGAACAGGCTGCCTTTTTTTCCGGGGTTTCTTCTTTGTAATAGACATCGGTAACAAAAAATGCAATTGAGTCTGAAATTATCGTTATACAATCGCCTTGATCTAAATTTTCGTAAAAGAGTAAATCTAGCGTAAAAATGGGGGCAGAGCAAGTTGGGTGATAGTTGAATTCGACACGATACCACGGGCGGATGCCCGTTGAAAATACTGAAGTAGATTTGGGAACAATACTTGACCGGACCTGTCTAAGGAGTTAATCGTGCTTCGGCCCGGGCATCCTAGACCGGTATTGAAGTGTCCATAGACAAACTGGAATGACCTACGGAAAATCCATAGCGTTGAACGAGAACGAATTCAGCGGGAATGCGCTGGCGGAAACGAATCCGGCTGTTCGTTCAGAAGCTGAGGTCCAGTTTGTCGAAAAGCTTCGGGCCGGCGACGCGCAAGCATTTGATCAGCTCGTTACCAGGTACTCGGGCGACATATATGGATTCCTTTTCAGAACGATAAAGGATCCCGAAGAAGCCAAGGACATAACGCAGGAAACGTTTATTCGTGCATTCAAGGCAATGCCGAAGTTCCGTGGGGAAGCGAGCGTCAAGACCTGGCTCTTCCGAATCGCGATCAACCAGTCGAGAAACAGATTCCGTTGGTGGAAGGTCAGAAAACGGGACAAGACGCTGTCTTTAGACCATACGGTCGGTGCATCTGAACGTCAGCTTGGGGATACGATTGCTTCGGAATCATTGAATCCTGAGGACGAAGCCATCAGAAAGGAACGCGCGATGGCCCTCCACACAGCGATCGCAGGATTACCCGAACATTACAGAGAAGCGCTCGTGCTTTGCGACATCCAGGGTTTCGCATACGAGGAAATCGCTTCAATCCTGGAGATCAATCTTGGAACAGTCAAGTCGAGAATTTCGCGCGGACGTGATGAGTTAAGAAAGACGTTAAAGGATATTTGAAATGGCAACGCGGCCATGTCGGATTTGAGTATCCGGCCATAGCAAGCGAGCCGTACGCACAGGAATATATGGCTGACTCGCCCCGGTATGTGCCTTTGTTTTAACAAACCATGATCGGTGCCAACGATGAGGGTCAGAGGCTAGCAAATGCGGACCTGGAACGAATTGCCGGATTCCAGATCGCGGGTTATTTGAATCGTGACCAGCAACATCCGAATCGAAACCGCGAGCCGGAACACCTGCACTACCGCCAGGAACGTGAATGCGTTGTTCCCCGTAACGGGAGCAGCCGGGGTCAGTCAGCCATATATTGATTAGGACCGGCATCTTCTTTATAGCGATGCCCGGTCTTGAGAAATAAGGCAAAAAGGTAGTCATGAGATGCGAACAATTACAATTTGACCTCCCACTCTACATAGACAGCGTTCTAGATGAAAGCGTAAAACGGTCTATCGAGGAGCATTTACCTGCGTGCCCGCTTTGCAGGCAAAAGTTGTCCGATTACGGAGAGATTAGGAACGCTCTTCGGCAGGTAGGAAGTCCAGCGGTCCCTCTTGAACTTGTTCAGTCGCTTCGATTCTCGGCAGTATCGAACAGCAGAAGTCGGGAAATGTTCGAACTGGTTGTCGACGAACGCGGGCTTTGGGAGAAGGTAGAACATTGGTTACTCCCGTTCGGCACGGGTGCGGTGATCTCAACGTTGATTGCCTTCCTGTTCCTTAGTTTCTTGTTTGTGAGACCTGCGAGCGGCCTCTTTGGAGGAATGGATGCGGTTAATCGAGAGACCGCAACATATACGCAACCATATGACCCTTCCAGTTTGTCCGATGGAGATCTGAATATTGAGATTCCCGACAGATCTCCCGAAATTAATCCGACAGGGGCGCTTATCGCGCTTACTCGTTCGATCGTTCGCGGCAAATTGAGCAATGAAGAGGTGGTTGTAGTAGCGGATGTGTTCGGCAACGGTCTGGCCAACATTTCTGAGATCGTGGATCCTCCGAAAGACGAACGTGCGATGCGCGAATTAGAAAAGGCCTTCGGTACAGATCCTGAACGGGCGCCGTTCTTGCCTTCCAAAATAGACGGGAAATCAGATGCCATCCGGGTCGTACTTAAGATTCAGCGTGTTGACGTCCGGCGTTGAGCATTACTGACCGCTCATAGGCAAGTAGGCGAATCCGAAAAGGGGTTCGCTTTTTCTTTATGAACGTCATGGCGCTGCTTGCGAATCAAATTGCCGATTTGATATAGGTTTAGTTTGAAGCAAGTACAAGGGGGTTATTTAATAATGACAGAAAAGGCAGATCATCAGTCCGGCTTGGGAAGCATTCTCGAAGCCGCTCAGTCAACGATCAACAACTTGTTTGATGTAACTGCGGATGCGTTTGTGGGTAAGGCTGACAGCCTGCGGGATGGCACGGAACTGTCACCCGTTGACTTCCCGAGGGATCTCTTCGCGCACAGGAATGCTCAGACCGAATGGTGGTATTACACCGGACATTTCGAGACGGAATCCGGTAAGCAGTTCGGATTCGAGTTGGTTTTTTTCAAGCGGAGGACGGATTTGGATCGTTTTGGCTATGTGCCGTTAAGGCTTCTGGGGAATCCCATCCACTTCGCGCATTTTGCCCTGACAGATTGCAATACAAAAGGGTTCCGTTATTCCCACCGTAAAAGCAGCAACGGTTGGCTCGACCTTCCTGCCGCCGCCAGTGAAAACCACTATTATCTGAGACTTGGAGACTGGACAGTTAGAGAATCGCACGGAGCCCATGTGCTAAAGGCTACTATTAATACCGACATCGTTTTCGAGGGGAATTTGGTCGCGGAAAAACCTGTTGTGCTCAACGGTTCAGGCAAAGACGGTGTGTCTTTCAAGGACAAGGGAGAAGCGTCGAGATACTTCTCATTTACCAGGATGAACCTGGAAGGCGACCTAACGATCGACGGCGAGGTGGAGCATTTCCGTGGATCAGCTTGGATGGACCGCGAATTTGGGACGTGGACTGCCACCGAAAAGCAAAAAGGCTGGGATTGGTTTTCGATTCAGTTGGAGGATCGAACTGAACTGATGTGCTACCAACTTCGCGACGGTTCGGGAGCCGTTTCCGAATTTTCCAGTGGTGTTCTCGTAAACATAGACGGCAGTAGCGTTCCATTGAAGAGCGAGGACTTTTCTATAACGCCGAAGGGTTACTGGAAGAGCCCCAGGACGGGAGCTACTTATCCAAGCGGCTGGCAGATCGCGGTGCCAAATCTCGATCTCAACGCGACGATCATCCCGATTTGCGAAGACCAGGAACTAGATACGCGAGGCACCACGATGATCGTCTATTGGGAAGGGGCCTGCGAAGTGCGCGCAACCAGAGACTCGAAATCGATCTCTGGACGGGCGTATGTTGAACTGGTCGGATACGACCGATCGCACGATAGCCCGAATCTCGCGCACTTTCTAATGGGCAGCGAATTCGATCATCCTCCACGTTCCATCTTCGGTTAGCGGCCCCCGGCCTGGGGCACTTTTTAAGACCAAACTCGCGGTGTACCCGTCTTAACGCCGACATTTTAGGAGCAAAACCAAAACTTAGAGTATTCTCCCAACTGAGGAAGGCGGAAACTTGTTGAGTTTTCCGTACCCGCGAGTGTAGAATACAATGCTCAACAGTGTTGAACGCACAATTCACCGAGTTATTCAAAAAAAGTTCTTAATTCAGTCGCGCACGCCCCACGCTAGAGGAGGAAATTGGAATGTCCTGGACGAAACTGGCTTTGAAGGCACATATTCCTGGAGCGATTCTGCTGATCATCTTCGCCGCAATCGCCTTGCCCGCACAGATCGACCCGGACCCGAACTCCCCTGTGCCGATCCTGCTCAGCAGCGAGAAAGATCCAGTGAGGGTCCTGGCGCTGCCTCTTACTGCCGCAATGCCTGATGGTGACGTCGAACCACAGAACGCTTTCTTGTTAGGTGACACCATAAGAGCTTATGTATCTGGGATTGAACTGATTCCGGGCGAAGGCGCCGGGGCATTTCGGATCTACGCGACAGACGGAAAGAAACATATGTATCGGTTTCCGGTTGTGGCAGTGTCTGAGGTTAAAGCGAAGAGTCCCACTTACGAATTAAGATTCACGATCCGCGATGAGATCGGTTTCTGGGAACAGCCCTCGGAAGACGGCGACCTTTTGATAATGGTGACGTGGCGGGGACTCGCCAGTAATCAACTACTGCTTGGCGTAGGCAAAACAGGCGGTCTCAAGATTAGACGAGATTCCAATGAATCTTCGAAATTTGGAGGCGGAGCGCAGCCCGAAGACTATGTTGGTTACCGATGGTCGGGTGACCGGGTTCGGTTTCTTGAACAAGCCACATTCGGGCCGAATGACGCTCTAGATCAACGAATAAGGAGGATCGGAATAAGAGCCTGGCTGGCGGAGCAGTTCCAGGCGCCGTATCCGTCCGCATCGAATCCCTATCCGGACATTCCGCTAATGCCTGCCAACATCAATTCAGGATGTCCGCAAAACCGAGGCACTCCGGAATCCAACTTGTGCATTCGGACCCATTATTCTCTTTATCCTTTGCAGATATGGTTCTTCAAGGAAGCATTTTACGGAGACACTCAACTTAGGCACAGGGTCGCTTGGGCGCTAAGCCAATTGTGGGTCACTTCTTTTCCGACGATCCAGCAATCGAGTCATATGATCGCGTACCACAAGATTCTCTCTCAGAATGCCTTCGGCAATTACCGTACGCTAATGAAGGACATGACTTTGAATCCTGCGATGGGCGATTACCTTGACATGGCGAGGAGCACCAAGAACAGTCCAAATGAGAATTACGCGCGCGAGGTGTTGCAACTGTTCACGATCGGACTTTTTATGCTTAACCCGGACGGAACGTACCAGTTGGACATCAACAACGAGCCGATTCCGACTTATGACCAGGATACGGTTAACAATTTTACGAAGGTGTTCACCGGCTGGACTTTCTGTAATACGGGCTGTCCCAACTCAACTCTCGGAGCAGTCAATTACAAGGATCCGCTTGTCCTGAACCAGAACAACCATGATGTGAACTCCAAATCTCTGCTCTCTTATCCGAACGCGGTTAATCCGACCATCCCTTCCGGCCAGAACGGCAATGCCGAATTGGATCTCGCGCTTGACAACATTTTTCATCATCCGAATGTTGGTCCGTTCGTCAGTAAGTTCCTTATCCAACATCTAGTTACAAGTGACCCGACACCTGCATATGTAGGCCGGGTGGCGGCAGTATTCAACGACAACGGCCAGGGAATAAGGGGCGATCTGAAGTCGGTGGTCCGTGCGATACTGCTTGATCCTGAAGCAAGAGGCGATATCAAGACCGATCCAAACTACGGCAAGCTCAGGGAACCCGTCCAGATGACCACCAATTTCTACAGACAATTCAATGTAACTTCTGCGGATGGCACGCAGCAGAGTGACGGCTACGTTTCCCCACTTCCGACACTAATGAGCCAGACGCCATTTTCGGCACCCACCGTGTTCAATTACTATCCGCCGAATTATGTGGTTCCCGGTACAACGCTTCTCGCACCTGAGTTCGGTCTGATGAATACAGGCTCCTCGATCGCGCGCGTAAATATCGCCACATTCATGTCTTTTTCCAGTGTTACCGTTGATAATCGGAATCCCCCGAACGCGCCAATGGGCACCTCTATAGATATTTCAGCATTGACTCAGGTAGCGCAGAACGACCCGACCGCGAACCAGCTTCTAAACGAACTGAACTACAAGATGATGCACGGAACGATGTCGCAGCAGATGCGGGACTCGATCCTGACCGCAGTTCTTTCGGTTCCTCAGACGTCACCGGATGTCAGGGTTCGCACCGCATTGTTCCTTATTGCCAGTTCGTCCCAGTACCAGATCCAGAGGTAAAAGCCATGAAGGAATCACGAAGGGAATTTATCAAGAAAGCCGGATGCGCTATGGGGATGGTCACATTGGCATCTCAAGTGGAACACTTCGGAAGGATGACAGCACTTGCCCAGAAGGTCGATGGAGGCAAGCGAAGGCGCGCGCGGCTGGGAAGCAACTACAAAGCGCTCGTTTGCGTATTCCTCGCCGGCGGGAACGATGGCAATAACACTATAGTGCCAATTCACAACGATGCCTCAGTCAGCAACTATTCGGTCTATTCGGCCGCGCGGGCACCGTTTGGACTCGCGATAGCCCAAAACCAACTGCTGCCCGTCTCAGTTCCGAGCATCGGAAACCTGAGTTACGGACTAAATCCGGCTTTCGGACCCCAAGCCAATGGAAACAACGGCATACACGAGCTTTGGGCACAGGGAAAATTGGCTTTCGCGACCAATGTCGGCACGCTCGTCAGTCCTATGACGAAGGCTCAGTATCAGAACAATTCCGTAGCCAAGCCTTACCAGTTGTTTTCTCACCTGGACCAGGTTGTCCAGTACCAGGCGGGTAGATCCGATACGTTCTCATTCACAGGCTGGGGCGGCCGTGTCTCAGATAACATGAGCGAGACCAGCAACCCAAACGGTTTAGTGCCAATGATCACTTCAATCGACGGGTCCCAGTTGTTCACTGCCGGTCAGACGACTCAACCGCTTGCGATAGCGGATTCAAATACGCCGCTTAACCAGGTACTCAATCCGATCGGTTTCGGCGACGATCCGGTTTCGCAAGCCAGGCTGCAGTCATTTAACGAACTTCGTGCTGTAGACAGGGATAATGGATACGTAGACGCCGCGAGCGCGATCACCGATTCAGCGATGGCAGCAAATGCGGCTTTGGCAACCTTTCAGGATGTAACCGCCCCGTTCCCGAACACCAGTGTCGGCCGACAGTTGAAACAAGTGGCAAGGTTGATCAAGAAACAGGCCGACCTCAACATCGACCGACAGATCTTTTATGTCGAAAGAGGCGGGTTCGACACCCACAACAACCAACTTGGCGCTCAGACGAACAATCTGGGGGAAGTAAGTCAGGCGGTAAGAGCATTCTACGACGAGATGGTCTTGCAGGGAATGGCGTCGGATGTGACCGTGTTTATGATGACGGACTTCGGGAGAACGATGAACCCCGCAGGTACCGGAGGAGCCGTAGGCAGTGACCACGGTTGGGGCAATCACATGTTCGTTTTAGGAGATTCCGTTAATGGGGGAAATTTCTATGGCGTGAATACGTCAAACGGGACCCCATTCCCGAATCTCTTGATCGATGGCCCCGACGATGCGACCAACAATACGGCAAATGCGAGAGGTCGGTGGATTCCGACCACATCGGTGGAACAATATGCCGCGACACTTGCGCGCTGGTACGGCCTGGCGGAAGAGGACATGACCGCAGTATTTCCCAACATCGGGAGTTTCCCCTCCTCTGATCTCGGATTCATGCTCTAGAACCTTCCGGAAGTTAGAAATAAGGGCGGGCCTTCTTTTGAAGTGTCCGCCCTGTTATTCTTGGCGCAGGCGGGCTATTCTTGACACTCGCTCGAAGCTGAAACTACACTTCTTGGTATCGGATCGATCATCGGCGTATAAAGTGAATTTACCCAACTACTTGACACTCGCGCGAATCTTCCTCGTACCGCTGCTGGTGGTCGTGCTACTCACGCCGTACACAGAGAGATGGTTCGGCATTCAAAGCTACGCGCTGGCTATCGGAATATTCCTCATTGCGACCATAACCGATATCCTGGACGGTCATCTGGCGCGACGCAGAAAACAGGTTTCAAAGTTTGGAGCGCTTCTTGACCCCATAGCTGACAAGCTCCTGGTTTCAGCCGCACTGATAGTCCTCGTGGAAAAGCACCTGGCACCGGCATGGGCCGTAGTTGTCATCCTTGGTCGCGAATTTGTTGTGACCGGTCTTCGATCGGTGGCGGCCACGGAAGGCATCGTCATCTCGGCACAGTCGGTAGGCAAGGTAAAGATGTGGTTCCAATGCATCGCGATAGTGGCGCTATTGGTCGCCGCCGCGAATTCACCTCCCCCGGTATCCAACTTCGGTTGGCAAGTCCCTGCGGCCTTCTGGCAGGTAACAGAAGTTCAGACCGCATTCTCCAATCTTTATTCAATGTCGCTTTCAACTAATGATTGGAAAGTGTTCGGATATCTGGTCGGGAGGGGATCGCTCTGGCTTGCAGTGCTGACCGCTTTTTGGTCGATGTATGGATACTTCAGTTTCTTCTACCAGGAAAGCAAGAAAAAGGCGGCCAATGAGGCCGCCGCTAAATAAGAATAAGTGAAGGTTTTGGTTCCCGCCTACTTAACTTCGACGTGATCTCCCGGGTGGATCTCCGAGTTACTGCGAATGATTATCGCCGTCGCCGTGCTCTCTTTTACGTTCAACACCATTAGTTCACCAACGATCCTTCTGAGGGACGAAGGCCGTCTCGATTTGGCATTTTCCGATGTAACAACCGCTCCGGTCGCTTCGGGACCTTTCTTTCGGGCTGTCTGGTTAGAAAACTTCCCGCCTTTGTAGCGGTCGCTCTGATAGCCTTCTTCTCTGGCGTCGACAGATTCCCTCGGGACCTTCCTGTAGATGTTGCCGGTGCCGAGAGGTCTAAAGATCGTCAGAATGTCGCCTGCATTCACATTGTCCTCAGCGCCGAGGTCGACGTAGACAACCATTTCCTCTCCAAGAAGTTCTGCGTTGTCGCGCGCCATGACGATTCGACCGGTAGCCTTGCCAGAAGGAGGAGCAAAATTATCCATTGGTTCGCGGACTTCGGAGATCGGACTCGTGCGTCTTGGAATCGGCTGTAGGATATCGCCCAGCATTAGCGAACTGCACGAGGTGGTCACTTCGACAACCGACACATCCCTCATGACCCGCTTGACCTCAACAGCACCGACTTCCTGAACGTAGAATCCCAGACTCCCTTTGCTGGTCCACTTTGTGTGAACACGGCCCCTGGGTCTGATCACTGCGAACATATCGCCTTCATTAATCCCATTGGCTGAGCCCGAATTGACGTAAAGGAGGTTCCCTTGGAAAAAGACGTGTTGGTCTTTCTCGTTCTCGGCGCCTACGATCTCGGCGTCTGTCGAAACCGGGGACTTCTGAATGAAGCCGGCACAATAGAGACTATTGTCACCCGCCATCGGCATATCCATAAAGGACTCCTCGATCGGCAGAACCGTCGAGCGGTCCACTTTCTTGTTCAGGTCCGGTTGCTGGGCAGCGACCAAAGTGGTCATTGCAAGCGCGACTATAAGCGCACAAATGAGTTTGTCTGCAATAGCGTTATAAGATCTCACGGGATTCTCCTTCTTGAATTAACTCTTGATTGAAGTGCCTGTGTCTGAGGGATCCGTCGCCGATAAAGGCGCGTGGACAATGGCTTGGCCGCAATGCGGCTATTGGTATCCTAACCGTTTTGAACAACACCCGTCAATATCTTTTTGTAGTGTTAAACACTATCGGGTGCTGGCAAGGTCTTGTATGGAGGACGGTCCGGCCTACTTAGCTAACTTCCTGACACCTTCCCGCTTGCACTAGTGCACTGCTTTTTGTAGTATCTTTTTCTTGCGTTCGACCCGCGTCTCCGTATCAAGCCGGTGTAGCTCAGTTGGTAGAGCAGTTGATTTGTAATCATCAGGTCGTAGGTTCAAGTCCTATCACCGGCTCCAAGATTCATAGCTTAAATTCAAAGAATTAGAATAAGCGGATTTGGCCAGACAGGCAGTTTACCCATTTCGCTTGTTGAATCACCTAGGGGCACAAGATCGAACACCGATCCGGACTCACCTTGTGGCTATATGAAGTCCGGGAGTTTTCGTCAGGGGACGTTTTTCTATTTATCTTGATTCTTGCTGGAACTCAAAAATACGTGTTGGGGCGCGTGTTCTTATCGACCGGGATGTCCATTCGCAGCAAAAGATTCTGATAGCGGGAATCGGTACTGAGATGATCGTACAAGTAACTCGCCGTGACGTTAGTAAACAGAATTGTATTGCCTGACTCAAAGTCCTTTTCAAGTTAAGAGATAGCCTCGCCATATTCGTTCAACTCTGTATAGGCTTGAGCCAAATTGAATCCGGCCGCCACGCCTGTAGCGTGCTTTTCCTTGAGTTCCTCGATGACGCACAGTGCTTCGGCGCGTTTTCCCGTCAGGCCAAAGGCGTAACCGAGGCTTCCAAGAAACAAACTACCTCTGCGCGAAAGTTCTACAGCTTTTTTCGCTTCCTCAATTGCTCCCTCGCCATCTCCAAGCTTCAATAGGGCCTCCGTCAGAAAGAAGTGCGTCATTACAAAGTTAGGCGACATCTCTAACACTCGCCACCATCCTTTGAATGCAGCTTCGGAATTTCCCAGGTTAAAATGAGCGACACCGACAAAAGTGTCGAAATGCGGGGAAAGCGGATCGAGTTCCTGGGCGAGTTTGACCTCTTCCATAGCCCTATCGAACTTCCTCAGTGCGCGGAAATATTCTGCGTACCATTGGTGGGCCATCGCATAGCTTGGATTAAGTTCGATCGCAAGAGTGATTTCCCGTTCCGCTTTTTCCCAATTTAGCGAGCGGAAGAAGAAATGGCCGAGCGCCGCGTGCGCCTCCGCCAAAGAATCGTCCGTCTCAACGGCGCGAGTTGCTGCCACTTCGGCCAAAGTCAAGGATTCGCCGGCGGGCGTTCCCGCATAAACTCCTACCAGCAGATAACAATCGGAAAGTCCCACATAAGCCAACGCATATGTTGGATCTATTTGAATGGCTTCTTCGAACAGATTGATGGCTTTTCTTAGATCCTCGAGAGTGCGTTTGTAAAAGAAGAAGAGGCCTTGCAAATAGAATTCATGCGCTTCCGGTTTGTCGGTGCCGCGTCTCAAAACCCTAACTTTTTCCTCACCGAATAACTTTAGCTTGAGGGCATCAACCACGGCCAATGTGATTTCATCCTGAACGCCGAAAATATCCTGCATATCGGCATCGTAGCGTTCCGACCAAAGACAAAAACCGTCTTTCGCGTTAACTAGCTGAACAATGATTCTCAAGCGTGCGCCCGCACGCCTGACGCTCCCTTCAAGCACGGTTTTGACATTCAAAGCCCTTCCGATCTCGCCAGTATCGACTTTTTTGTTCTTGAACGAAAAGGCAGACGTTCTCGCCGCGACCTTCAAATCTGCAATCTTGGCAAGCGCGTTTATCAACTCTTCCGCCAAACCATCACAAAAGTATTCGTCTTCGTCGTCGTTGGTTAGATTGACGAACGGCAAAACTGCAATTGATGAACTCTTTCGTGCTGCGTCCGTCTCGGTACCCCTTTTGGACGGGGTCACTTTGATTTTGCCGTTAAAACGATAACCGCGCCGATGTAGAGTTTCAATTAAAGGCGTGTTCGTGGAGGTAACCTTCAAAACTTTACGGAGAAGGTAAAGATTCTGTGTCAGATTGCTGTCTTCGACAACCGCATCCCCCCAGATTATATTCATCAATTCGTCTTTGCAGAGTATTTCGCCTTGGCGATCAACCAACGCCAGAAGCGTTTCGACGACCTTTGGCGGGAGGGGGATCTCCTGCCTTCTTCGGCTGAGTACCAGGTGCTGAGCATCGAGGCGAAAATCCTCAAACTCGAAGAGTTCGTTTCTGCGAGGCTTAACCATCGTGAAACCAAATTGAGAAATAATTGAGTTCAAATCCGAAGACGATTGCGCAGCCTCCTTGCTAGGTTAACTGTGGAGCGCACAATTATTAGGAAGACGACCACTGATGGAAATAGTGTCAGTCATTCTAGTCTCCCGCTGCCAAAACATACAGCTTTTTTCGGCACAGGTAATTCGGCGTTTACTAAGAAACAGAGGAGAATTCTTCTGAATCTAAAAATCAAATTAGCGGCGATATTTGCAATGCTCGCAATGACGATCGGTTTGTTTTCATCAACTCC
>JAHEEZ010000227.1 GCA_024640445.1 Acidobacteriota bacterium
GAAGGCGGTCTACGCCGCGTACAAAAGGGCGGTGGATCTGGGCGAGAAGAAGTGAGTCGGAAGAGTCTGTTGAGTCTGCTGAGTTTGGTAATCTTCGTATTTTTCCAATATCTAGGGGGGTTTGCTGGTGTTACTGCTTTCCTCCATACTGCGCTATCCAAAGCAAGTGTTCACGCATAACTGCAAAACACAAAGAATCCGTGTTTGACTCTTTAGACTCAACAGACTCAAAAGACTCGAAAGACTCAAAAGACTCCCCATCTCAATTCACTCTCTTGAGGACAAACCGCCAGACCATCCGGTCCCGTTTCTCCTCATGAACATACTCAGCATCCGTCACTCTCCATAAACCCATAAATTCCCATCGGTTTACAGCCAGCTTGCAAAAGAGCGGCACCTCAACGCGTGAATGGACCGCTTCGATCAGCGCGGAGTTGAACGCGTCCTTTTTCTGGTTGCCGCGACGCCCGGCTCCCGTGTAAAAGATCGTGTCGGGAGAATCACCCTCAAAATCCGGATAACACGGACTGATCCTTCCAAGATCAGTGAGGAGCGACACAAGCTTCCCATTTCTTTGATATATTCCGTTGCGGGAGCGGTGAACCTCGCCGATCTCAGCCCAGGTGAACACACGGCCCCGGTCGCTTTCCCGAAATTCAATCATTCCAGCGATTCTAGCAAAAAGAAATAGGGGGACGACACGAATGCCGCCCCCCTTCACGCGAAGCCTTGGCCCGCGGCCAAGCTCTATTGCAAATACGAAGCGGGAGCCGGAACGTCGTTTGCCGTTCCGAAACTGACCGCGCTGAAGGAGCCGTCGCTGCTGTTTAATTTGAACCAGACACCGTTCCCTGGTCTGAACACCGCGATGTCCGAAATACCGTCGCCATCGAAATCTCCAGGCGTCGGAACGTCGTCAAGGATACCAAAGCTTGAAGCGGAAAAAGCGCCGTTCGAACTCCGAAGGATGTACCAGCTCCCGGTGGTCGGCCTGAATACGGCGACATCCGTCTTGGAGTCTCCGTCGAAATCGCCGCGCACCGGCTTGTCGCCATTCTGCCCGAATTGAACCGCGGCGAAAGCGCCGTTGGAGCTGTTGAGGCGATACCAGGCTCCGTTCGAAGGCCTGAACAGATTTACATCCGCCTTTCCGTCGCCATCGTAATCCGCCGGAACGGGCACGTCACCGTTCAATCCGAACTGGACCGCTGCAAATCCGCCGTCGCTGCTCCGGTTTATGAACCAGGTGCCGGTTTGAGGCCTGAAGACCGCGATGTCGGCCTTGCCGTCACCATCAAAGTCGGCGGACGCCGGCAGATCCGTTGAGAGTCCAAACTGCATAGAGCTGAATGAACCGTCGGAGCTGTGCAGAACGTACCAGGAACCGTTTCGATAAACCGCTGCATCTGCCATACCGTCGCCGTCAAAGTCGGCGGCTACCGGCCGGTCGCCGGATTGACCGAACTGAAAGATGTTGAATCCACTGTCCAGACTCTTGAAGATGTACCAGACTCCGTTGCCGGGTCTCCAGACCGAAATATCGGATTTCGAGTCGCCGTCAAAATCAAAATCGGCCGCCGAATCCGAGGCGGGCGGCGCCAGGCAGTCTCCTTGCCCAGCAACGTACGTGTTCATTTCCGTCAGGGAGAAGCTGCAGAAATGCATCGGCGTCGAGCCGCTAAGGACCGGATTCATCAGCGTGTTGCCGCATCCCTGAGGTGTGTCGGCATGATTCGCGTTGAGATTGTGGCCGAGTTCGTGCGCGGTCACCAGATACTTCCCGGGTGCCCAGGTGATCCTTCCGCTGAATCCGTATGCTGAAAGCGGACTTCTGCAGATCGTGCCCAGGAACGCCTGTCCCATGGAGAGGACGGCGGGTTTGGATGAGAACAGATGCGCTGTATCGCGCGGATGTGCCGTGACCGGAACATTCGTGTTCCAGTAAGCTTTGAAAGAATTTAGAAGACTGGACCCGTTCGTGCCGTCGAACGGATCGGCGGAAGACCACGTGTGCTGGTAGACGACCGAGATCGAGAGGTTCATCTCCAGCTGGAAGGTGCCTTCGACCATGTTCAGAATACTGAGTATTTCAGCATTCGCCTGGCTTGCGCCGCCAAGGTCGTTTACATATTCAAAATCCGCTTCGGTTGCGAGTTCGATCACTCCCGGTCCCGTCAGATCGTTCCTGCCTCCGTTGAGCGCCAACTCCTTTCCCTTGCTTAGCCGCTCTTCGAATGCGCTCTCACAAGAGAATCCACGGTCATCGAGATGGTCGCCGGGCCGGTAGACCACAAGGTCGCCCGGAGACGCTTTGTCCGAATACCTTGTCGCAGGTTCGACAAGATACCGGGTCCCTCGCGTCACGAAGTACCCTTCGGCCGAACCATTTTTCACCGTGAGCCTCACGACCGAACCATCTTCGCCTTTCACAACGCCCATGAATGTGTCTGCGGGAGTGCGGGCGATCTGCCGGAGGCCCTCAGGCCCCGTGTCTTCAGCCATGTACCGTTTTGAACGAAGATCCCTCGGGTAAAGCGACAGATCATAAACACGTCCCCCGTCGGAGATCTTCACTCCCCCGTCAGCCCTAAGGTTATCCGCGTCAAACCGGGCCAGGTCGAAAGTTCGAAATGATCTTCCAACCTCTTTCTCGATCTCCGCCCGTTGGGCAGACACAAGTGCGGGGAGGAATAGGGCAATCAGCAGGATCGCTGCTGCCAAGTTAAGCGCGCGTTTGGTGGTCGACATTGTAAACTCCGGAATGAAAGATATATGCTTGCCTGGGCCGGGAGAAGAGGATTCTCCCGCTAATGTTTATAAACGTTTAACACTGTTTATCTTCCAGTTCCCGGGAACCTTTTGCCGGATATTGTTCACACCCGATGTTTTTGGAGACCGCAAGCCGGATCTGGCGCCTATTGCCCTATAGAATGAGGCTTTCGCTGATCCGCATCACTCAGGACAAATTCACCGTTTCGGTAGTCGCCCTTGTGATAAACGAAGACCGGCAAGTGCTTGTGCTCGACCACTACGTCAGGCCCGGATCAAGCTGGGGTCTGCCAGGCGGATTCATCGATCCGAACGAGTCGCCAATTGAGGCAGTGAGACGGGAGATACGTGAAGAAACCGGGCTGGAGTTGGAATCGCCGGAACTGGTGGAAGTCCGCACGATCCGGCGGCACATCGAAATACTCTTCAGGGCGCGAGCAAGAGGTAACGCGTCCGTCAAAAGCCGGGAGATCAGGGCGCTGGGATGGTTTGGTCCGGACGAATTGCCGGCGAAGATGAGCGAGACGCAGAAGAGGCTTGTGCAAAAACTTGCGGCAGATTAGATTCGGATGGTCAACCCATCCCCTTTAGCCGTTTGTGCAGGTTTCGTCTCTCCAGCAGAAGCTGGATAAACAGGTCTCTCTTTCTGAAGAAAAGCATAACCGCCCGAAACCAACCGCGTAGATCGGTCAGCGATTCCAGCGAACGCATGGCCGAATATCCGCAAATGGCGGCTACCGGCATGGCAGCGAGACCAAGCTCCACTCCCCCAAAATAACCCACAACGAAACCTGCGACTATCCACGTCAGGGGCATCAACACAAGGCCGCTTATTATCTTCACAGTCGAGACGATGTCGTCGGCCCCGTGCTTCCTAAATCGGGAGCCTAAAAACCGGGTCAGCTCATATGCCGGCAGATGAAGAACGACCCCGACGATCGTGAACGGAAGAAACAGCGCGAGGAGCATTACGTGAAGAATGAAATGCTTAAATACATACCAGTAAGGATGTTTCGAAAGCGACAGGTTCTCGGGCTCAAGACCCAGTTTCCGCAGTTTCTTCTTGTAGTCCGAGACCAGGCCGGTTATTTCGTCGCCTTCAATGGAATCATCCGCGGCGGAATCGAGTTCGCTCAGGTAATTCCTTACAAAATCGAACCGCGCGGCGAGAGGCTCCTCCAGGTCCATCGTTTCGCTGACCGACAGAAACAGATTCGCGGCCTCGTTCGCCGTGTCGATCTCCACACCTGATTCGGCATTCACCGTCACCTCCAAAAGCGCTTCTTCAATACGGTCCGTGAGTTCCCTTACCGCCTCCCTTGGCGGGCCGCCGTTCTCGTCCGGTTCCACAGGCAGGACCTCCAGCGGCTTGCCGAAGAACAGCAGAACCTCACTTCTAAATCTGGTTTTGCTTGTGTAGTACAGTCCGACCGGTATTACCTTCAGGTCGATCCGCGCTTCGGACCCGAAACCTGAGATCGCGCCAAGCGCTATTCTGGCCGCTCCGGTCTTCATTGGAAGCAGCTTCGGGGAGTTGTGCGATATGCCTTCCGGAAAAAGTGCGATAGCGCCCCCGCGTTTCAGAAGAAAATGGGAGGCCTCAAAGGTACTCTTGTTCTGCTCGACATCGGCGTCGTCGATCCGCCTGTAGACCGGAAGCGCTTCAACAACCGCGAGGAGCCGCCTGAGCAGAGGAATCTTGAAGAGCGTGGATTTTGCGAGAAATGATGCCTTCCGCGGAAGTGCTACGAAAACGAGAGAAGGATCGATGAGGCCGTTTGGATGGTTCATCACAAAGATGACCGGGCCCTGGTATGGCACTTCGGATACGTTGATAGTCTCGATCCGGCGGAAAAAGAGGCGCAATGAAATGCTGACAACCGCGTGGATCAGCCTCCTGAATGGGCGTCCGCGGCGGTTGAAGACCATGTCCCCGAATCGAAGCTCCTTTATTTCCGGCGCGCGCATAGGTACGTATTCCCGCTGTTTGCCATCCACACGGATTTTCTGCGAATCGCGGCCAAAAGACAAACACTTCGGTTGTTGGCGGACAGATCAGATCTCGTGGCGGTTTGTGAGGGCCTTGTCCATCGTCACCTCGTCGACGAACTCGAGGTCGGAGCCGACCGGCATGCCCATCGCGATGCGGGTGACGCGAACTCCCAGAGGTTTCACAAGGCGGGCGATGTAATTCGCCGTCGCCTCACCTTCAGTCGTTGGGTTGGTGGCGATAATGACCTCGGTCACTTCCACACCTTCGTTGTTTTCGGGAGAGAGCCTGGAAAAGAGGTTGGAAAGCATCAGTTCGTCGGGTCCGACGCCGCGGATCGGGGACAGTGAACCGTGAAGTATGTGATACAAGCCCCTGAACGAACGGGTCTTCTCGATCGCAACCAGGTTGTAGGGTTCTTCAACGATACAGATCAGCGATCGGTCTCGGCCCGCTCCCGAGCAATACATGCACGGATCTACATCGGTCAGATTATTGCAGACCGAGCAGAAAACGATCTTTTTCTTGACCTCGGAAAGTGCCTCGACAAACTCAGCGACACGCTCTTCCGGCTGGCGAAGGATGTGGAATGCGAGCCGCTGCGCATTCTTCTGTCCTATGCCCGGAAGGCGCTTGAATTCGTCGATCAGCTTCGCGACCGGTTCTGAGTATTCGAGCATTTATGTTCAATGACCATTGGCCAATGACCATTGACCAATGGCAGAAGAAAGCTGGCGCCCGATCGTTTCGAATCTCGGAGCGTCATTTCGGGGATTTCCGGGTGCGGCATATTGGTCATTGATCGATGACCATTGACAATTCATCAAAATCCCATGCCCGGCGGAAGCATCCCGCCGAGTTTTCCTTTCAGAGCTTCCTCTACCTTCCGCCTGGCCTCGTTCAGAGCCGCGACCGTCAGGTCCTGGATCATTTCAGTGTCGCCATCCT
>JAHEEZ010000036.1 GCA_024640445.1 Acidobacteriota bacterium
TCGCGTCCTCGGCGGTATCGATTCCGCGCGGACGTGTCCCCGCGATCGGCCTGTACTCCAGGTTTCCGTTCCTTACGCGGACAAGCATCTCCGGAGACGCTCCGATCACCGCGCGCTTTCCGAAATTCATAAGGAACATATAGGGCGATGGATTCAGTGAACGTAATGCGCGGTAGATCTCGACTGGTGTCGCGGCCGTCTCGCGCGAAAAGCACTGCGAAAGGACGACCTGATAACATTCACCCGCCCGGATCAGTTCCTTTATTTCTCTGACAGAGGCTTCGAAGTCGCGTTTCTGAAAGTTTGACTCGAACGGCAGCGATTCCTCTAGGCGCGAGATACCTGAGGCGAGGCTATTCGGTCCCCGGACAAGCGCCTCCGCGGTCTCGCCGTTCGCTTCGAGTGCGCGTTCGATCAATTCCCGGAACCGGTCCCGGTTTCCTTTTGCCTCTTCGGCGAATACCAGCGAAACGATGTTCACCGTCTGACGGACGTGATCGAACGCGACGACCTCGCGGAAGAACATGAACTCTGAACCAACAGATCCCTCCTTCAATTCCGCAGATCGGTCAAGGACAGGTTCGATCTGCTTCGAGACGTCAAAATCCAAAAATCCAACCGCGCCGCCAAGGAAGTAGGGAAGTCCCTCGAGCTCCGGAAACGACCGCAGTCGCAGATTTTCGCGTAGAAATCCAAGTATCGCGCCCTCTTCTTGTGAAGAAGAACCACCTCGAGTCACCGAAAGTCCGACCCCTGTATCCCGAACGCTGAATTCAGGATCGGAGCCTATGAACGAGTAGCGCGCAAGATGTTCACCGCCCTCGACGGATTCGAAAAGAAAAGAACGGTTCGAACGATCCGCCAGCGAGCAGTACGCTGCAAGCGGAGTGATCAGATCGCCCGGCATCTGCGTGATCACTGGCACCACTTCTGCTTCGCCGAAGAGAGCCGTCAGTTGATCGGCTTTACTTGTATTGGTCTCGTTCATAAATAAAAAAACACCACCGAGGTCTTCTCGATGATGTTTTCCCAAAAATTGCCTTTTGCGGAAATCTATCCGTGCTCACGGACAGGCGTCACCATCGAATGGTCGTATTGCCACTGCCAGAGCCATTCGCTGGAAACCAGAATTGTCGTGTCCGTGAAGTTCATTGCATCAATTCTTAGCAAACGGACGGCGATGATGTCAAACATAATTTCGCCGAAGCCCGTTACATTCTCTCCGGGACCTGGATCCCAAGGGTCGCAAGCGCCGAGGTTAACGCGGTTTTGGCGTGATCTGCAGCGGCGACAAGAACCGACCGTTTAACGGCGTCCGACTCGTCGATAATCCGGTGGTGATGGTAGAAGAGGTTGAACGCCTTGGAGAGGTTGAACGCGTATCGAGCGAGCGTCGCGGGTTCCGCTGCATTCACCGATTGCGAGATCGCCTCATCGAGCCGGGCCGCAAGCGCGATCAGCGACCATATTCCATCGCCGTCTTCTCCCGCGAAGAGCTCTGAAACCGCCGATCTGCTTCCGGAGATCGTCTCATATGCCTCGGCGACCGCGTTTTCATCAAGTTTTCTGAAGATCGAATTGGCGCGGACCGCCGTGTACTGGCAATAAACGCCTGTCTCGCCCTCAAATGAAAGGGCTTCCTTGAAATCAAATATGACGACCGTATTCTTTGTGAACTTGAGAAGAAAGTATCTCAGAGCGCCGACCGCGATCTGATGTGCGATACCATTCTTCTCTTCGTCCGTAATATCTGGATGACGCTTTTCGACCTCTGCGAAAGCGTCCTTCTCGAGCCGGTCTATCAGGTCGTCGGCCTTGACGCCGAGCCCCTTCCTGCCCGACATCTCTACAAACGACTTAGAGCGGTCTTCCTCGCTGAGTTCGAAACCCAGTTCCTCAGCTGCCGTTGGCGAAAGTGCGACCATCTCGTAGTTAAGATGGACGCTGGCGTCCTCGCCACGTTCGGGGAAGATCAGCGCGACGCCTTTTTTGACTACTTCCTGCGGATAGGACTGACGTGTATCGATGACGTTGTAAACCTTCTCCGCGTGCCCGAATTCCGGGACGGATAGGTCGTTAGCGGTCACTTTTGCGGATGTGATCCAGACGTCTTGTCCGTTCGCATAGGTGGAAAAGTGCCTGTAGTGGAAATCGAGCCCTAACAAGCCGAGCTTCCACATCTGGTAAGCAATGTCCTTGCCCGTGTACGTAACGGTTCCGTTCGAACGGACGAGTATCTTGTCCGTTTCGTGCTCGTCGCTTCCTTCGTGCGATTCGAAAGGCATCACCCAGCATCCTGCGGCCTTTCCTTCTGTCTCAAGCCGGATCGTTTCGCGTTCTTTCATCAGCCCGAACGCTTTCTCCCAGAAGTGAAGGTGAAGTATCTCCGATTCGCGCGGAAGCAGGTCGTAGCGGATCGAGAGTCTTTCCATCGTGTCGAGGATGCATTCGACGTTGCGGGTAGCCACATAATCGGCAAGTTCCGCCGTGGGATTGTCGCCCGCTTCGATCATATGAAGCGTTTCAGCCCGATTTTCCTTAAGTGCTTCGTTCTGCTGATATTCCTGCCCGACCCTTGTGTAAAGGTCCCAGCAGAAGTAATCAAAGGACCGGCCTTCTCCCGCAAGTTTAGCGTCGAGACTCTTGATCGCTTCCAGGTCCATCCCTTCCAGATGTATGAATCCGACCACGACATCCGCGACCTGGACGCCGGTGTTGTCAATGTAGTTCTGTACCTCGACGTCGTGCCCTGCGGCGCGGAGAATCCTGACGAATGTGTCGCCGAGAACGGAGTTCCGCACGTGGCCTATGTGCGCCGCCTTGTTCGGATTGACTGACGTGTGCTCCACGCAAATCTTGTCCCCGGCTGACCCGTGTTCAGCGAGGGAGGGCCTTTCGGACCGGGAAGCGACAAACGCGGCGCGGTCGTAGTAAACGTTGATGTAACCCGGCCCGGCGATCGAGACGCGGTCGACGAATTCGAAACTTTCAAGCACGGGAGCAATCCGCTCGGCTATCGCTCTCGGGTTTTGTTTCTCGCCTGTCTTCTGCTTCAGTTCTTTTGCGAGCTCGAACGCGACCGGAAATGCCAGGTCGCCGAGTTCCGTTTTCGGAGGAACTTCCGCGGCGATCTGTGCCAGTTCGGCACCAAGCTCGGCGGAAGCGAATTCGCGCAGTGCATCGGTCAGTTTTTGCTGAAAGTCTGAAAAAGCCATATTGTTGAAAAAGCCCGTAAAATGAAGGAAGAGTATAGCTTTTGGTGTCGCGGTTCACCAAACGTCGAGGCTTTCCGGGAACAAGATATGTCTGAGATTCAAATGGTCAAGGATGCTCTCGCTACAGCGAAAAGAGTGGCTGCGCTCACCGGAGCCGGCATCTCTGCGGAATCCGGTGTACCCACGTTTCGCGGCGGCGGAGGAACCGCCGTCTGGAAGGGAATGCGTTTCGATCAGATCTCTTCGTCTGAAATGGTGAAAGCGGATCTTCCCGCAGTTTGGGAGTGGTTTGATTACAGGCGCGGCGTTTTGCGGGAATGCGAACCAAATCCCGCGCACTTCGCGATAGCGAAATGGCAGGAGCAATTTGAATCGCTGGCCCTTGTGACGCAGAACATCGACGGGCTTCACCGGGCGGCGGGTTCGAGGGATGTGATCGAAGTCCACGGCAACATTCATCGATCGCGATGTATTTCCTGCGGCGCGCTTTACCAGATGGATCGCGACACGGTCCCGCACAATCCGGACGTCTGCGGGTGCGGTTCTAAGGTTCGCCCGGATGTAGTTCTCTTCGGAGAGATGCTGCCGGAAGGCGCCTATGAAAAAGGAGCCGAGGCCGCCGCCTCGTGCGACGTGTTTTTTACGATCGGCACGTCGGCCCTTGTCTATCCGGCGGCGATGCTTCCGGAGATCGCGAAACGGTCAGGCGCGCTCTTGGTCGAGGTCAATCCGGAAGAGACTCCCCTGACGGCTATCTGCGACGCTTCGCTGCGGGGAAAGGCAGGCGAGATCCTGCCATCGCTTTAGCTGACGGAGAATTGGTACAGGATGGACAGGATGGACAGGATGGGCGAATCAGAATTGCGAAGAACCGGTGAGCAATCTATCGGCAGCGAATACGATTGATCTCGAGATTGGCGGAGAGACTGGTCGCGTCGCGATCATTTGAATTTAGCCGTGCGTTTCAACGCACGGAAAGATAGGAAGACGGACGCAAGTCGCGTCAGCGACGTTTTGAACAATTACGCCGCATTCACACCTTTTGAACTCTTTGCGTTCCTGTGTTCAAATTCTCGTATGCGAACACTTTATTTCGACTGTTTCGCCGGGGCGAGCGGCAACATGATCCTTGGAGCACTTCTGGAGCTGGGGGTCGGCAGCGACTTCTTTAGATCCGAGATCGGCAAGCTGGGCTTGAATGGCGTTTCCGTCGAAATTACGAAGGTAAACCGGGCCGGCATAGGCGCGACTCACGTTGAGGTTCGTTTTCCTTTTCAGCAGCAGCAACGGCATCTTTCCGATATCGAATCGATCATCGATCGTTCGGAGATCAAAGAACTTGTGAAGGACCGGGCGAAACGAATATTTCGCAAACTCGCGGAGGCCGAGGCGAAAGTCCACGGCATTCCGGTCGAGAAAGTCCATTTTCACGAGGTCGGTGCGGTCGATGCGATCGTGGACATCGTCGGCGCCTGCATTTGCCTTGAAAATCTTGGTATCGAACGATTTACCTGTTCCAGGCTCCACGCCGGAAGCGGTTTTGTCGAAATGGATCACGGACGGTATCCCATTCCGCCGCCGGCGGTCGCGGAACTCGTAAAGGGACTTGAAACATATTCCGAAGGGATCGAAGGCGAGTTCCTGACGCCGACAGGCGCCGCGATCATCGCGGAGCTTTGCGGACAGTCCGAGCCGCTGCCTTCGATGAAGATCGAGCAGACCGCATATGGCGCGGGCACCCGGCAATACGAGAAATTTCCGAATGTCCTGCGCGTGATCATTGGTGAATCAGAGGCCGCGACCGC
The DNA here is from genome assembly GCA_024640445.1 of Acidobacteriota bacterium. Lineage (GTDB taxonomy): Bacteria > Acidobacteriota > Blastocatellia > Pyrinomonadales > Pyrinomonadaceae > Aridibacter. Next base: position 5,021 of record JAHEEZ010000036.1, read on the forward strand.
TCCGCCCAATTCCGAAGACCTGAGGTTGATCGAGACGAACATCGACGATTCAACTCCGCAGACATTGGGGTACATCATGGACCGCGCATTCGAACTTGGCGCTCTGGATTGCTGGTTTACTCCGGTTCATATGAAGAAGAACAGGCCGGCGGTTACGCTTTCGGTACTCGCGAAACCCGAGACGGAAACTGAGCTGAAAAAGCTTCTTTTCACCGAGACATCGACCATAGGACTTCGTTTGAGGGATATCAGAAGGGAGTGTCTCGAGCGGACAACCAAGATCGTCGAGACCGAATTCGGTGACGTCGAGGTCAAGATCGCGTATTTCGAGGGCCATGTCGTGAATATGAAGCCCGAATTCGACCAGATGCGCGCGCTGGCATTAAAGGACGGGGTTTCTTTGAGCGAGGTTGAAAGGGCAGTGGCACTGGAACTGGGAAATGAGAACTATCTCAAGGCCACGAGTTAAGATCTGCTGCATTTCTTCTATTGAAGAGGCCGCCCTGGCAGTCGCCCACGGCGCTTCGGCGCTTGGATTGGTTTCGGAAATGCCATCCGGCCCAGGTGTTATCAACGAGGAGGAGATCGCGAGGATCGCCGCAGGTGTTCCGCCGGCCATATCGACTTTTCTCCTGACGAGCAAGACGACCGTCGAGGAGATCGCCGGTCAGGTTCGCAGATGCGGCACCGACACCGTCCAGATCGTGGATCGGTTCGAAGAACATTACGAAGACCTGCGAAAGGCCGTGCCCGGAGTGAAGATCGTTCAGGTCGTTCACGTCCTTGATGAAGACTCGGTGCAGGAAGCGATCGATGTCGCCTCAAATGTCGATGCGCTTCTACTCGATTCCGGAAACCCGGGCCTTGCGGTAAAAGAACTAGGCGGAACCGGCAGGACGCACGACTGGGATTTCAGCAGGATGATCGTGGAGTCAGCGAACTGTCCGGTCTTCCTCGCGGGAGGTCTGAATTCCGGCAATGTTGCTGCTGCGATCGCCGCCGTGGATCCGTTCGGGCTTGACCTCTGTTCAGGCGTAAGGACCGGCGGCCGGCTCGACGGGTCAAAGTTATCCGATTTTTTTGCTAAGATTTAGGCTTACAAATCTTCAGGGCAGGCTGCCCAAACCGGAGAAAGTTTTGGAAAACAAATTCGATCAGGAAAAGATCGCGCGCGGGGTTCGCCTTATTCTCGAGGGGATCGGCGAGGACGCCGACCGCGACGGTCTGAAAAGGACCCCGGAACGCGTCGCCAATTTCTATGCCGAATTGACGGAGGGGATGTGGCAGGACGCACGAGCTGAGGTAGTGCCTTTGCCGGGCGATTCGCACGACGAGATGGTGATCGTCAAGGACATCTCGATCGCGTCGGTCTGCGAACATCATCTGGCACCGTTCGTAGGCGTCTGCCACATCGCGTACATACCGAAAGAAGGCAGGATCGTGGGCCTCTCAAAGCTTGCTCGGATCTCGGAGATATTCGCCCGCCGCCTTCAGGTGCAGGAGAGGCTTACTAAACAGATCGCTGACACGCTTTTTGAAGAGTTGAAGCCTCTCGGCGTAATGGTCGTCATCGAGGCCGAGCATACTTGTATGACGCTCCGGGGTGTTAAGAAGCCGGGCGCGAAGACCGTTACGTCTGCAGTCCTCGGCGGTTTCCGCCGCGACCCGAGGACGCGAGCCGAGGCGATGAGCCTTATCAAAGGATAGTTCTTAAGGGAGAGAGAATATGAGAATCCGTCTGACAGCCGTTTTTGTGATCATCGCACTCACGGGTACGGCATTTGCCCAGAAGCAGGGAAAGTTCGCGAACCTGTTCAACGAGGAGAAGATCAAGGAAACCGTAAGATTTCTCTCTGACGACGGGTTTGAGGGGCGCGCACCGGGAAGCCGCGGGGGCGAACTTGCGGCGAAGTTCATCGCTTACCAGTTGAGGACCCTGGGGATCAAGCCGGGCAACAACGGCAGTTATTTCCAGCCTGTTTCACTGGTTGGTGTGAAAGCGAATCCGGATGCGAGGCTTCGTGTGGCGGACAGGAACGCGACCTTCGAATACGATTTCGGTTCTGATTTTGTCGCCACTACCGGAGCGCAGAAAGAACAAGTGAACGTCAATGCCGAGCTTGTTTTCGTAGGCTACGGGATCGACGCGCCCGAGCAGAAATGGAACGACTACAAGGGGTCCGCTTCTGATTACAGGGACAAGATCCTGGTGATGCTCGTTAATGATCCCCCGCCGACCAGAAAGGACCAGGACCGTTTTGGTGGAAATGCGCTCACCTATTACGGACGTTGGACTTACAAGTACGAAGAGGCCGCGCGCCGTGGCGCGGCGGGAGTTATCCTGATCCATACGGACAAGTCAGCCGGTTACGGCTGGAACGTCGTGGAAACGTCGAACGGAAACTGGAGATTCGAACTGGAGAGGACCCGTGGCGACAGCACCCCTTTCCTGGATATGAAGGGGTGGATGACCGAGCAGACAGCGAGACGGGTTTTCGCGCAGGCGGGACTCAATCTTGACGAGCTGACAGAGAAAGCCGCGGACAAAGATTTCAAACCCGTTAAGATGGCGCTGACGGCAAGTCTCCGTCAGGAGTACGAATTGAAGCGCGTCCAGTCGAACAATGTGGTCGGGCTCTGGGACGGAAGCGACAGTGGGCGCAGCAGCGAGTATGTTGTTTACAGCGCGCACTGGGACCATCTGGGTGTTGGAAAACCGGACCCTGACGGCGACGACATCTACAATGGCGCACTGGATAACGCGTCGGGTGTTGCACAGGTCCTGGCGCTGGCGGAAGCATTCACGAAACTTCAGCGGAAAGAGCAGCCGAAACGCTCGCAGGTCTTCCTCTTTACGACGGCTGAGGAACAGGGACTCTTGGGAGCTGAATGGTATTCGAGATTTCCAGTATTCCCGCTGGATAAGACTGCGGCGAACATAAACATCGACGGAGGTAATTTCTACGGAGTCACAAGGGACTACGGCGCGCTTGGCGCCGAGCGTTCGGACATGGGAGACATTGTCGACGATGTGCTGAAAGACAGGGGACTCAAATTTCTTCCTGACAATCATCCCGAACAGGGATATTTCTTCCGTTCAGACCATTTTCCGTTCGCGAAGGCTGGCGTGCCTTCGATCAGCGTGCGCTCGGGGGCCGATTATGTAGGCCGGCCCGCGGGTTGGAGCGAGCAGTTCTTCCAGGAGTACAACACAAAGCACTACCATCAGCCCTCTGACGAGTTCCTGGATGACTGGACGTTTGACGGGATGGTCCAGTCTCTTGAGGTGAACATCGCCATCGGGCTTGATGTTTCCAACCGGAAGAAACTGCCGAAGTTCAACAAGAAAGACGAGTTCGCAAAGGCGCAGCCGAATCGGTAGGGGTCGGGAGACGGGATTCTTGTAGGGGCAGGACTTGTGCCTGCCCAACGCGCCTTCGGGCGCGAACAGTTGGATTTGCCGCTTCCTCATTTTGCGGCGTTCGCCGCATTGGGCAGGCACAGGTCCTGCCCCTACACAACACGACGTGCATATGGAAACTTTCTACATAACAACCCCGATCTATTACGCGAACTCGCTCCCGCACCTTGGTCACCTCTATACGACCACGGTGGCGGATGTCGTGCGGCGCTACAAGAAACAGAGGGGTTTCGAAACGTATTTCCTCACCGGAACTGACGAGCACGGGATCAACATTCAGCGCGCGGCGGAGGCGAACGGCCGCACTCCGCAGGAACAGGTTGATTTTGTCGCCGGAGAATTGAAAAAACTCTTTACCGATTTCGAGCTCGACCCTGAAAGCGGCGGCTACGACATCTTCATGCGGACGACCAACAAGTTCCACTACCGCGCGGCGCAGAAATTCTGGTCGGAGATCGCGTCAAACAAAACGCCGAAAGGCAATTCCACGATCTACAAGGGGTTCTACGAGGCCTGGTTCTGTGCGGCATGCGCCGAGTTCAAGACCGAGAACGATTATGAGACCGTGGACGGAGAAGAGGTGCCGAGATGCCTGATCCACGAAAAACCGCTCGATAGGGTTGAGGAGGAGAGCTATTTTTTCAGGCTTTCCGATTATGAAGAGGCGCTGCTTGACGCTATTGGTTCGGACCGGGATCTGATACGTCCTGACGCTCGGAGAAACGAGATCCTGTCGTTTATCAAAGGGGGGCTTCAGGACCTTTCGATAAGCCGGGAAAGGAAGTCCGTGTCCTGGGGAATTCCGGTGCCGGGAGACGACAATCACGTGATGTACGTTTGGATGGACGCGCTTTCCAACTACATCACCGCGATCGGGTACGGCGACGAAGAGCGGGAAGAAAACTTCCGCCGATATTGGCAGAACGCCCATCATTTTATCGGCAAGGACATCCTGCGTTTCCATTCGGTCTACTGGTTCTCGTTCCTTATGGCTGCCGGACTCGAACTGCCGAAGACCGTCTATGCGCACGGAATGTGGCTCGACGCGGATGGAAGGAAGATGGGCAAGACGCTCGGGAACGTCATCGAGCCTTCGATCCTGAAAGAGCATTTCTACGTAGACGGGATTAGGTACTTCCTGCTTCGCGAGATGGTGTTCGGGCAGGACTCCAGGTTCAGTTACGAGAGTCTTTCAGATCGTTCGAACGCCGATCTCGCGAAGGGCCTCGGGAATCTCTCTGCCCGGACGCTTTCGATGATCGACAAGTACCGCGAAGGCCTGGTCCCGTCGGGCATCATCCACGAGTCGCGTTTTATATTTGCCAAGCGCGTAGGGCTGAGTCCCGACGAGCAGGAATTGGTGGCAGTGATCGAACTCGCATTAGACGAATTCCTTAGGCGGTTCGAAGACTTCGATTTTTCCGTTGCTTTGGAAGCTGTATGGCGGGTCATCGCTTTCATCGACAAGATGATCACCCATTCGGCGCCCTGGAAGCTGGTAAAGGATGATGATCAGCAGGAATCCCTGAATGCGGTGCTTTACCGCTCGCTCGAAGGCCTGCGCTGGCTGTGCGTGATGCTGCACTCGGTGATGCCCGAATCAACGAAGGAGATCTGGGCTCAGATGGGTCTTGAGTCTGATCTCTCATTACAGGACCCATCAATGCTGACCTGGGGAGGACTCGCCCCCGGATCAAAGATCGGCACCAGCAAGCCGGTATTTCCAATGCTGGACAAGGAAAAGATCATGTCGGAAATAGAAGCGGCGAAAGAATCGCCGGAAGCCGTGGTGCAGGAACAGAAGAAAGAGGTCCCGGTCGAGGATGACGGGATTATAGGGATCGAGGACTTCATAAAGGTCGAACTGCGTGTCGGGGAGATCCTGGAGGCTGAAAGGATCGAAGGATCGGACAAACTGCTGAAATTCCGGATCGACCTTGGCGAGGAAGAGCCGAGGCAGATACTCGCAGGGATCGCACAGCATTACGATCCGGACAAGGTCGTTGGAATGAAGGTCGTTATCGTTTCCAATCTCAAGCCCCGAAAGATGTTCGGATTTGAGTCGCAGGGAATGGTCTGCGCGGCTTCGGTCGGCAAAGAGGGCCGTCCCGTGCTGGCGACGTTCAATGAAGACGTTCCGAATGGAACCCGCCTGAAGTAACTTCCTCCTGAAATGAGACTAATCGACTCACACTGCCACATCGACGGCCCCCGTTTCGACGAGGACCGCGATGAGGTAATAGGCCGCGCGATCGAAGCCGGCGTCGTTGCCATGCTGAACATCGGCAGCGGAAGCCCTTCTGAGGATTCGTTTGAGAAGACTTTTGCGTTGGCAGAAGAATACGCCTGTATTTACGGGGCTGCCGGAATACATCCGCACGATGCTTCCGAGTATTCGCCGGAGGTCGAGGAGCGGCTGAAACGGCTGATAAGCGCGTCCGATAAGATGATCGCCTGGGGCGAGATAGGGCTCGATTATTATTATGATCACTCGCCCAGGGAAGTACAGAAAGAGGTGTTCCGGCGTCAGATCAGGGTCGCAGGGGAACTTGGACTCCCGATAATCATCCATAGCCGCGACGCAAACGAAGATACGATCGAGATACTTTCAGAGGAGTGTTCACACGAGGGCTTCAGAGGCGGGATAATGCATTGTTTCGGCGGAACCAGGGAAATGGCTGAGAGCCTGATCCCGCTCGGATTTTTGATCTCGTTCGCCGGCAATGTGACATTCAAGAACGCCGAGGACCTGCGCGATGCAGCCCGAGTCGTTCCAGGTGACAAACTACTTGTCGAAACCGACTGTCCATACCTCACTCCGGTCCCTCATCGAGGCAAGCGAAATGAGCCCTGCCGGGTCGCAGATACCGCGGTTTTCCTGGCGGAAATGTTTGGGGAAGATGCCGGATCTCTCGCGTCCCGCACGACCGAAAATTTCGTCAGGTTTTTCGGCCTCGAGATCTGAGGGCGAGGCCTGTGCCGATCTGGTTCCAAAGAGCCGGGAACTACGCCACATTGGTCAGATGCCAGATCAGCAGCGTCTCGAATGCTCGTGCGGAAGGGCATTTCCTTCAGACGCGTAAGAATAGTGTGGTATATTTTCCCCTCAAAGCCTGCAGTTCCGGCATAGAAAACAAAACCCTTGAGTGCACTTCGCGCCATTGAAGCGGAGGTGGTGGTGCGGGCAAAAACTGGCTTTTTGAAAGGGCCAAAATTCAGATCTCATTATGGCATTCAAAAAAGTAAATTCGATCCTGCTTTTGTTTGCCGCTTTCGCGCTCAATTCCTTAGTGTACGCGGGTCCGTTCACAGGTGCCGCGAACGCAATGGGGCATTCCCAGGCATTCAACCGTACGGCGCTGGTGATAGGCAACAGCAGCTACAAGAACGTATCTCCCCTCGAAAACCCCGTCAACGACGCGAACGATATGGCTGTCGCCCTCGAGAAATTGGGGTTTGAGGTCATCAAGGGAACCGACGCCGACCGCGTTCAGATGATGCGGCTCATACGCCGGTTTGGGGAACGGCTTGCGGCAAGGAAAGGCGTTGGACTTTTTTTCTATGCCGGTCATGGCGTAGAGGTGCGTAGGGACAACTACCTGATACCGATCGACGCGGACATTACCCGAGAGGTAGAGACCGAATTTTATGCTATCGAAGTCAACATGGTTCTCAAGAATATGGAGGACGCGGGAAACGGATTCAATATAGTTCTCTTGGACGCCTGTCGGAATAACCCTTTTTCAAGGGGGTGGAACCGCAGCGGCGACACGGGCGGGCTGGCGAATCTTAACGCGCCGACGGGGACGTTCATCGCATACGCGGCGGCGCCGGGAGCGGTGGCATCGGACGGAAGAGGAACAAGGAACGGCGTGTTTACGGGTGCTCTTCTCAAGCAGATGAGGTATCCGAACGTGAAGCTTGAGGATGTTTTCAAGGCGACCCGGGCCGATGTGATGGCGGCGACCGGCAACAAGCAGGTACCCTGGACATCTTCATCCCTCACAGGGGATTTCTACTTCAATACTGCCGATAGTTCGACGCAAAACGCGGGCCCCGTAACTGCAATCACAAAGGCGGAACCGCCGCCCGATCCGGAACCACTGATAAAGGCGAAAAGCAAAGAAGAGCAGGAGCAGGAAGCCTGGGATCTTGTCAAGAATAGTTCCAGCCCGCAAGATCTTCGCTTCTTCCTCGAAGAATTTTCGGACGGTGTCAATTCCGCTACTGCCACGGCAAAGCTTGAAGAGCTTTCGTGGGAGGCGATCAGGCTTACGGCCGACAAAAGGAAGGTTGAGGCTTATCTGAAGGAATTCCCGGAAAGCGCCAACGCTTCGTCCGCGAGGACAAAACTACGTCAGATGGAGGCTGAGACGATTGCCCGAGACGTTCCGGAGGAGAACTCCGAAATTCCCTCCGCCGAACCGGCCGCGGTTCCGCCGGCAGGTCCCGTCAAGAAAATTGAACGCGGAAACGCGATAGTTTTTGATGGGGTTGATGATGCCGTCGATTTTGGGATCCTGAATGCACGGAATATTACGGTTGAGGCATGGGTCTACGCAGAAGCATATGGCGGGGGCATATTTTCGAATTTGCCCGGAGCAAGGGATATCGGCATCGCCGTCGAACTGGCCCCGCAATTCCTTATTTTCAGTGTTGGAGGCGACGGAAACCGCCTCCGTTTCAGGACCAAGGAGAGCATACCTCTCAAAGAATGGCATCTGATTTCCTTCACGTACGACCGGAAGCAGGCGAAGCTCTACATAGACGGAAAACTCGCCGGTGCTGGAAATTCGACCCGCTCACTGAATTCGAATTTCCCATTTGTAGTCGGGGCAGAATTTGCCGACGGAAGATTTCCTTTTAAGGGACAGATAGACGAAGTCAGGATCTGGAACTTCGCCCTCAACGAATGGCAGATCGATCAGACCCGGTACACAAAACTAAAGGGAGATGAGGAAGGGCTTGTCAGTTTGTGGCACTTTGACGAGTCTTCCGGGTCGCAGGCTTTCGATTCCACAGCAGCTCGAAGGATCGGGAAACTTGTCAATGGGCCGCAGTTCCGTGAGGCGGAAGAAACCGAAAACCAACCCAGGTCGGTAGCCGCGGTCCCCGAAACCGTCGCTACGGACGGAAAGATCCGGACGAACAAGTACGGGATGGAAATGATCTACATTCCTCCCGGCGAGTTTCTGCGTGGATCTGACGAATCGAAGACGAGCCAGCCAGTAAGAAAGGTGAGTTTCAAAGAGGGTTTCTGGATCGGAAAATTCGAGGTGATGCAGGCGGATTGGAAGGCCGTGATGGGAAAGAGTCCCAGCAGTTTTCTGGAGTGCGGACCGGAGTGTCCGGTCGAGAGCGTTAGCTGGAACGACGCGTTGAAGTTCATAAGGAAGCTTAACGAATCCGATGACGGTTTCGTATATTCATTGCCTTCAGAATCTGAATGGGAGTACGCCGCCGCGGGACCCGGCGACGGCCCTTACGCGGCTTCTGACGAGACTGCATGGTATTTGGCAAACGCGGCTGAAACGACCCATCCGGCGGGAGGGAAAGCCGCCAACGGTTTCGGTATTTACGATATGGTCGGCAACGTTGCAGAGTGGGTCCAGGATGTATTCAGTCCCGATTACAACGGTCTTCCCACTGACGGTTCCGCGAACGAGCATATCGGCAACAAGGCTTACAGGGTCTTCCGCGGCGGCTCCTTCCAGGACGACGTCACGGTCGCCAATGCCCGCGCACGGGTCGCCGATGCTCCGGGAAGCGGCTTCAGGCATATCGGTTTTCGAGTAGTGGCGAGACCCAGGTAAAGGCCTCAGCCCGCAATTGATTGGAATATGATCGAACGGCCAACAATCCGTCTTTCTCTTTGTCTGACTGCGGCGATCCTTCTGATCGCGGCGCCGGCGTTCACACAGACCCGCCAACTGGAACGGGACAAAGCGGCGAGCCGGTCCGAGAACCGGACTGCGCTGATCATCGGCAATGGGAATTACAAGAACGTATCGCCGCTCGGGAATCCGGTCAACGACGCGAATGACATGGCCAACGCCCTGGAAGGGTTAGGATTTGAGGTCATACGCGGGACGGACACCGACCGGATCCAGATGATGAAGCTCATACGCAAGTTCGGCGAAGAGCTTGCCCGCCGTAAGGGAGTAGGACTCTTCTTTTATGCCGGACACGGTATTGAGGTGAAGGGCGAGAACTACCTTATTCCGGTCGATGCCGACATCACGCGCGAGGTCGAGACAGAGTATTTTGCGATCGAGATGAACATGGTCCTCAAGAACATGGAGGATGCGGCGAACGGTTTCAACATAGTCCTGCTCGACGCCTGCCGGAACAATCCATTTTCGAGAGGATGGAACAGGAGCGGTGACACCGGTGGACTTGCGAACGTAAATGCCCCGACAGGAACTTTTATCGCATATGCCGCTGCGCCCGGCGCCGTTGCTTCGGACGGGGTCGGCGGGCGAAACGGCATATTCACGGGCGCGCTCTTAAAGCAGATCGAGAGACCTAACCTTCAGCTTGAAGACGTCTTCAAGCTGACCCGGGAAGAGGTTATGTCGGCGACCGGCAACAAACAGGTACCGTGGACATCGTCTTCACTTACCGGCGATTTCTTTTTCAATGTGGAGCTCAGGGCGGAAACTCCCGCTGAGCAGGCCGCCGTCGATGCTGATCTGCCGGTCGCCCCGAAATCCAAAGCCGAACAGGAAAGGGAGGCGTGGGGACTGGTAAAGGACAGCGGTGATCCCGGCGATCTGAGGCTTTTTCTTCAAGAGTTCCCAAACGGCGCAAGCTCCCGCGCTGCCACTATTCGCCTTGAGGAACTGATCTGGCAGCGCGTAAAAGCATCAGGCGACGCGCGGCAGGTAAAGGAATACCTGGAAGAGTTTCCGACCGGTGCGAATTCCGGGGCGGCGAGGATCAGGCTTCGCCAACTTGAAGCGGCGCTCGCGGTCACGCCCGCGGAGAAATCCGTTGAAAAGACAGTTCCTGTCCCAGTTCCCGTGTCCGCTCCCGCAGAAAGAGTGAAAAAGAATGCCGTCGGAATGGAATTGGTATATGTTCCGCCGGGAGATTTTGTGATGGGGTCGAATACAGGCCGAGCCGATGAGAAACCGGTCAGGACGGTATCGTTCAAGGAAGGTTTCTGGATGGGGCGATACGAAGTTACGCAGGGCCAGTGGCAGGCAGTGATGGGGAACAATCCCAGCAAGTTCAAGGACTGCGGAGCAGAATGTCCGGTTGAAATGGTAAGTTGGGATGACATCCAGCAATTCATCGAGAAGCTCAACGCGGCACGGGACGGGTTTGAATACAGTCTTCCGACGGAAGCGCAATGGGAGTACGCCGCGCGGGCGGGGACAACCAGTACGTTCGCTAATGGAGACAGCCTTGGGTCGGCGGACGCGAACGTGGACGGCAGGTATCCGCACGGAAGCGCTCCAAAAGGTCCCTGGGTACGCGAGACGGTTAAGATAGGCTCGTTCAAACCAAATGCCTGGGGACTGTATGACATGCACGGAAACGTCGCCGAATGGGTACAGGATATTTACAGCTCAAGTTACGAGGGGCTTCCGACGGACGGATCCGCAAATGTAAGCATTGGTTACGCGAAATACAGGGTCGACCGCGGCGGTTCGTGGATGACTTTCGCAAGGGCGGCGCGCTCTTCGGAACGCGGTAGAAATTTGCCCGCGACCCGTTCGGTCACGACGGGCTTCAGGATCGCGGCAACATTGAAACAGTGACGCGGTTCTTCCCTCAGAATTATTTCAACAAAAATGCAGGACGATCGTGAATTCGGCGAAGTGCCGCCCACCAAAGAGCAGGAGCCGGGAGCTGAAAACGCCGGCCCGGGTACAAGCCATTCCGCAAGCCTTGTAGGCGAAGTTCTGGACGGACGGTTTCAGATCGAAAAGGACCTTTCCGACAGCGAGGGCGCGGACAAGGGCGGGATCGGTCTGATCTACATCGCAAAAGACCTCAAACTGCTCGGAAAGCAGGTTGTAGTCAAGATCCTCAAAGCGGATTCGCTGGAAAACCCGGACATTCTCCGCAAGTTCCTTCACGAAAAAGAGGCGTTGATCCGGCTCGAGCACCCGAACATCGTGCGCATTCTCGATTCGGGAACACTTTCGGACGGGAATCCATTTATCGTAATGGAATTCATACCGGGCATCTCTCTCCGGAAGGTTTTGCGCGAGCGTGGCCGCCTCCCATTGGAATTCGTCGCCCACGTTGTCGAGTCAGTGGCCGAGGCCCTTGGCGCGGCACATGCCCAAAAGATCCTGCACAGGGACATAAAGCCGGAAAACATCATGCTGACGCCGCGCGGACACGGTTTCGAGCACGTGCGGGTCATCGATTTCGGGGTCGCCCGTGTCGAGGAATCGCAGCTTGCTCCGATGACCGAGGTCGTTCGCGGAATAGGCACCGTTCTTTACATGGCGCCCGAACAGCTTGTCGGGACAATAAAGCAGACCCAGGCGGTTGACGTTTACAGTCTGGCGATCGTGGCGTACGAGATGCTCACGAGCAGGAGGCCGTTTGAACCACAGTCGACGGTCGAAATGTATGTTCTTCAGAAAGAGGGGCTCCAGGATCTGCCGACCTCTCTAAGAGAAGACGTTCCGGCTGAGGCGGACGATCTGCTTCTTGAGGCGCTTGAATTCGAGCCCGGCAAGCGGCCGCAGGATGTACGGGAGTTTGGAAGGCATGTGGCGGAAGCTTTGCGGAGCGCCGGGAGCGATCAGGATGCGATACCCACATTGCGTCCGCATTTGGCCCCGACCGAGGCTTTCGAACCTGTGAAGGCCGATGTGACCACGATGGAGGCGATGGGCGGCCCAAATGCTGCGCTGGCCCCGGAGACCGTCGACAGTTCGCCTGAGCCTACAAAAGCTTCGACGTCCGGGATCCCGTTCAAACTCGTCGCGGGCGCCATTGCCGCCCTGATCCTGATCCTGGTGGTCTCTGTGCCCGCCCTCTACTTCTTGTGGCCTTTTGTGCCGGACAATTCGAATGCCGCTGCAAATACAGCGGTCCCCGCACCGGCCCGAGGCCTGAAAGAGGATAGCGGCGGATCGCCGGACACAATTGATCAAACAAGTACGGAGACGGAAGAGCCGGCCGGCACCGCGCGCGCGATCACATACTTCCTCGACATACAGCGGATGGAGAATGAAGAGCCTTCGGGTCCCGCGTTTAGATCGGGCGGCGCCGAAGTGTTCCGGAACGGTGACAAGTTCCGTTTTAACTTCGTGTCTGACGCAAGCGGCTTTTTATATGTGTTCAGCGATGACGCGGATGAACGCGGCCGTGATGTTTTCAATATTCTGTATCCCACTCCCAGCACGAATGGCGGCTCGGCTCAGACGAACTCCGGATCTGCGATACAGAGCAGCTGGAACAATTTTTCGGGTCAGGGAGGCACCGAGACGGTCTGGGTGCTCTGGACAGCTCAGCGCCGGGAAGAATTGGAATCCGCCCGGGGAACCGCATTCGACAACATGGGTAAGGTGACGGGAAGACAGGAGGCAGGTGCGCTTCGCAGTTTTATTGACGATCACAAGTCTCCTGCGCCAGTTGTCGAACGGAGCGGCGATGGCGGATCGAACGAGCTGAAAGCCAGGGGCGACATCGTCGTGCATCGGCTTGAACTTCAGCATTGGTAATTGGAAAGTGATGTGGTTCCGATGAGAAATTGATCGGGACCGGTGGTGCAGAAGGATCGAAAATCACATTGACGGAAGCGACTATGACAGCAGCAATTCTCAGGTATTCGGCCATCGCGGTCATTATTCTCGCGGGGTTCGGCGCGGTATCAGCGCAAGAGACCTCCGGTACGCGCGAGATTACATCCGACGACTTCGCTTCAAAGCGGCCAGTTTCAAAAGCGACGGGTCCTCAGCGGCCGCTCAACAGGTCGAAAAGGACGACATATCGGAAGCGAACCAGAAAAACCACTGTAAAACGCCGCCGCTCTTCGGGCCAGCAAGCTCCTGTCAACGCGAAGACCGCAGTCCGAACCGACCTTGGTGTGACCCTTTGGAGGCTAAGGCCGCCGCTGGCATCCGACAAGGGAGTGAAACTGCCGGTCAGGGTAGGGGCGAAACGCGAGGAGTGGACTCCCGAGAGGGTTGGCCTCGACACCGTGTTCAAGCCGGGAGACAAGGTCAGATTCGCCGTGGAATCCTCTTCGGCGGGTTACCTTTACGTCATCAATAGCGAAATCTACTCCGACGGTTCATTTGGCGATCCTTACCTTATTTTTCCGACGCAGGGTGTCGGAAATCGGGTTCAGCCCGGGATGCTGATCGACATTCCGGACCAAAAAGAAGACCTTCCATATTTCAGCATTAACCCTCGCGATCCGAAATATGCGGGAGAACTGCTCACGGTCATAATTTCGCCAATCGAGATACCTTCGCTTAATACGGACAAGAACGGTAAGATCGTCGGCGCTGAGGTTGTGGAGGAAATGGAAGAAGGGTCTGAGGTTGAAGAGTTCGACCGCACGGATGACCTCGACAGCGTTTTCACAATCGCCGAATCAACCGCGGCGTGCGGAGCGAGGACTCGTTCGGGCGTAGTCCAGCAGTCAGCCGCAAATCCTTGCGGTACGGGAACCAGGCAGCTGACGCGCGACGAACCCCTCCCGCAGACGATTCTGCAGATAAAGGCAAATCCCGGAAATCCGGGAGTAGCCGTCGTAAGACTGAATGTAGAACCCTGACGGTCCGCAAGTCCTTCTGGTGCGTCACGAGGGAGTATTAAGCGGAACTTGATCAGATCGAGGCTGCGTAAAGCCCGACGCCGGAATTCGGCGTCCCATATTGATTCCGACGTCTTACTCCACCCCGTCTTGTGAAGAATTGGCAAAACAAATAATATCGAGAGGTTATGGCGAAAGAGAATTCATTTGACATCGTGTCCAAGACCGACTTCGCGGAACTTCAAAACGCGATCAATCAAACCCGGAAGGAGTTGAGCCAAAGGTTCGATTTCAAGGGAAGCAAGGCGCTCGTGAGTCTTCACGGCGGCGAACTGATAATAAGCGCGGAAGACAATACCCGGCTTAAGAATCTGAACGACGTGCTCCAGTCGAAACTGGTCAAGCGCGGCGTGTCGCTCAAGGCGCTCACTTACGGGCCCCTGGAGCCGGCAGCCGGAGGCACCGTCAGGCAGATCGTTACGATCCAGCAGGGAATTCCGATAGACAAGGCCAAGGAAGTCGTCAAGTTCATCAAGAACACAAAGAAGAAGGTGCAGTCGGCGATCCAGGGCGAATCGGTCCGCGTGTCGGCCAAGAGCCGTGACGATCTGCAGGACATCATCGCCGAACTAAAGAAGAAGGACTTCGGCATCGATATGCAGTTCGACAACTACCGATAGACGCGATGCAGACGTTCAGCGCAAAATTTGCGGAAACCCGCGCGGCGGCAGGAATGGCCGGTATCCTGAAGCTCATCACCCGGGAAATGGACCTCGTAGAGGCCGAATTCGAGCATCAGGCGAACTCGAACATACAGGTCATTGGCTACCTGGGTTCTTATCTTCGTGCGTCAGGGGGCAAGCGGGTTCGGCCGGCGCTCCTTCTTCTTTCCAACAAGGCAGCTGGAGGGGCAGGCGATTCCGAGAGCGTTATCCGGCTTGCCACGGTGATGGAGATGATCCACACCGCGACCCTGGTGCACGACGACATCATCGACAATGCGGCAACCCGTCGGAACACCGTCACGGTTAACGCGAAGTTCGGCAACCAGTCGGCCGTACTTATGGGCGACTGGTTGTATATGTCGGCATTTGAGGTCTCACTCAGGGAACGGAGTCTCGAGATCCTGGACATCCTCACGGAATTGACCCGCAAGATGACCGAGGGTGAACTGATCCAGCTTACGATGCTCGGCAGGACCGATATTCAGGAAGAGACGTATTTCGATATTCTTCGTAGAAAGACCGCGTACTTGTTCAGCGCCTGTTGTGAGATCGGGGCTATCCTTGCCGGCGCGCCGGACGATCAGCGGATCGCATTGAGGGAATATGGGATGAACCTCGGCACTGCTTTCCAACTTGCCGACGATGTCCTTGATTTTACCGCCGACAAGGAAGTACTTGGAAAAGCGTCCGGTGCTGACCTCCTCGAAGGCAAGCTGACGCTGCCGCTGA
>JAHEEZ010000037.1 GCA_024640445.1 Acidobacteriota bacterium
GAATCCTTCTTGAGATGATGAGAGCGGAACACATACCGGTCGAACAGGCGCCCGTGCTGGAGCGCAACCGCCTCGTGGCAAGGGTTGCCGTCGAGAGGCGGGCGGGAAAGCGAATAGTGCTCGCCAACGGATGTTTCGATCTGCTTCACGTCGGGCACTTCAGGTATCTTTTGGCGGCGCGCGAGGTCGGGGAATGCCTTGTTGTGGGACTCAACTCCGATGAACAGGTCCGGCGCCTGAAGGGATCCGGGCGGCCCTACGTTAACGAGACCGAAAGAGCGGAGATGGTTGCCGGCATCCGCTTTGTCGATCTGGTGACGATCTTTGAGGAACCGACGGTAGAGGAACTGATCCGTGCGATCCGTCCGGATTTCCACGCCAAAGGAACAGATTACACGGCTGATTCGGTGCCGGAGCGCCACGTGGTCCGCGAGTGCGGCGGACAGGTCGTGATCGTCGGAGATCCGAAGGACCATTCTTCTTCCGGTTTGATCGAGTCGATCGGCGCGGAACGCTGAAACGGCTCCCGCGAGCGCCTCCCAAGCAAGCCTTCCTGTTATGAAGGACCACAACTGGAAAGCCCGAAACAAGACAGATCTGATCATTGAGGTCTGGGAAAAGCTCGACTGCGAAAGCGTCGGGGCCGCGGAGCTTAAGGCGATAGAAACGGTGGTCACGGAATGCTACGGAGAGAATGCCGCGGATACGCCGATGATCGTCGCCCGCCTCCTGGCCGATGAAGGAGCGGTGCTCAGGCATCCGGAGATACTTGAGCTCGATGTCCGGCAGCGGCTCAACTCGCCGTACGACGCGATGTTCAGAAATCTTCTGCGGCTTACGGACCTCGACGAGGTAGAGCGGTCATTGCGGCATCTTGAAAACCTGAGGAAGAAATTTGTTTCGGGTCCGGACGGCGAAGGGCTGAGATTGGTGAAGGAAGCCGCGATATCGGCGAAAGAAAGGGCGAGGCATCGCGCTGAAGAGGCCGGGCAAGATACGAAAGACGGATCGGAGTTCGCGGAAGCGGCGGAGTGGATCACTATTTGGCTGCAATCGCCGGAGGTCTTCGAAAGCTGGGTGCTGGCAAGGCGGAATTCCGCCTCGTTCAGGGAGCAATTCGGCGGCGGCAGCGGCAACGCTGCATTTCAGGAAGAGGAATAAGAGAAAATGGATCTTAAAGACAGGATCGAGGCATTGAGCGAAAGAAAGGCATTCGAACCGGGCGACCGCGTTCTCTTCGAGGAATTCAAGACCGCTCTAAGGGAAGGAAGGATCCGCGCCGCTGAACGCGATGCGTCCGGCGAATGGCGCACGAACGCATGGGTGAAGAAGGGGATCCTCGCCGGTTTCCGGATGGGCGAGATGGAAGAGATGTCCACCCCGTCCGAAAGCTTTCGGTTCTTTGATAAGGAGACCTATCCGCTTCGGCCAATGTCACTCGCGGACAAGGTCCGCATCGTTCCCGGGGGCTCGACCATCAGGGACGGCAGTTACGTGGCGCCGGGCGTCGTCTGCATGCCGCCGATGTATGTGAATGTCGGCGCGTACGTGGACGAAGGCACGATGATCGACTCGCACGCGCTGGTAGGAAGCTGCGCGCAGATCGGCAAGCGGGTCCATCTTTCAGCGGCGGCGCAAATCGGCGGAGTTCTGGAACCCGTCGGGGCGATGCCGGTGATCATCGAGGATGACGTGCTGGTTGGAGGGAACACGGGAGTTTACGAGGGTACGATCGTTCGCGAGCGGGCGGTGCTTGCGTCGGGGGTGATCCTGACCCGTTCGACGCCGGTATTTGACATCGTCAACGGCGAGATCATAAAAGGCGGCGACGAAAGGCCGCTCGAGATACCGGCGAACGCGGTCGTCGTTCAGGGATCGCGCCGGATCACGACAGGATTTGGAAACGAGAACGGACTTTCGCTTTATGCGCCGATCATCGTGAAGTACAGGGACGAGCGTACCGACGCTTCGACCCGTCTTGAGGATTACCTTCGTTAGGGCGCCGCGCCGGGTGGGTCATTTTACACTCGAGTCGGCGGAGCGGTATTATCGGAACCTATGATCGCAGGCGAAAGCAAAAGAGTATATGTGCGGCCGGAGAGGCTGTCGGGAGTTCAGCCCACGCTGATCCGGCAGATCTTTGAACGGGCGCTCCCGGACAGCATCAACTTCGGCCTGGGCGAGCCGGACCTGCCCACGCCGGATTTCATACGCGAAGAGGCGGCGCGTGTCACGATCGGTGAGCAGAACGGCTATACCTCGCACGCCGGCCTGCCGGCGCTCCGGGCCAAGATAGCCGAGCAATATCCGCATCTGGGGCTTGGAACCGACCAGGTTTGCGTTACCGTCGGATCGCAGGAGTCGATGACGGCAGCATTTCTCGCGCTCCTCAACAAAGGTGACGAGGTTCTTATTCCGGACCCGAGCTTTCCCGCATACGAGAACTGCATAAAGATCTCCGGCGGTGTGCCGGTCACCTACCGGATGCCCGCCGACACCGGTTTTTCGTTTGACGCGGACGAATTCAGATCAAAGATCACACCAAAGACAAAGGCAGCTGTCGTGATCTCGCCTTCCAATCCTACCGGAAGGATCCTGACCACTCAGAATCTGAAAGACATCGCGGAGGCGCTGGAGGGCACGGGGATCTACCTGATCTCGGACGAGATATATTCGGATCTCTATTTCACGGGTGAAAAGCCTCGTTCCGCGTCGGAGTTCTACGAGGACACGCTGATCGTCAGCGGCCTTTCAAAATCGCTGAGCATGACGGGATGGAGGATCGGATGGCTGGCCGGACGTCAGACGGACGTCATAAAAGCGGCTCTGACGATACACGGCTTTTTGACGGTGTGCACTTCGACGATCACGCAGAAGGCCTCCCTGCTCGGATGGACCGAACAGGCGGAAAAAGCAAAGGCCGACGCTCGCGAGATCTACCGCCGGCGCGGGCAATTCCTTATCGAACAACTTAATTCCGAACTGGGGTTGTCAGCTACAGATCCGGAAGGCGCTTTTTACACGATGCTCGACGTTCGCGAATTAGGGGACGACCTGGAGGTCGCGGAGAAGTTTCTGCAGAATCGGGTCATCACGGTTCCCGGAAGGGCTTTCGGACCAGAGGCGCGAGGATTTTTAAGAATCTCTTTTTGCAATAACGAAGAGAAGATCGCGGAAGGCGTTTCGCGGATGAAGACGGCTCTCGGCCGCTGAACGGTCCGCCGGCCTTCAATGGCAAACATCAAATATGAGTAAATATCGCGTTGGAATACTTGGCGCAACGGGCACTGTCGGACAGCGTTTCTGTCAGCTTCTGGAAGACCATCCGCAGTTTGAGATCACTGCCCTCGCCGCGTCTGACCGTTCGGTCGGCAAACCCTACTTTGAAGCGTGCCCGTGGAAGCTCAAAACCAAAATGCCGGAAGGGGTAAGAAATATTGAGGTCGCGCCGATCACGCCGCCTCTCGATTGCGACATAGTGTTTTCCAGCCTTCCATCATCAGTGGCGCGTGAGACTGAAGAGGCCTTCGCGAGGGACGGTTATCCGGTAATAAGCAATTCTTCCTGCTACCGTATGGAAGAGGACGTTCCCCTTCTGATCCCGGAGATCAATCACGAACATCTTGCGCTGATAGAGATCCAGCAGCAGAACCGCGGATTTGACCGCGGTTTCATAGTGACGAACCCGAATTGCGCCGTAATGTCCTTTGCGCCGCCGCTCGCGGCGCTCGACCGCGCATTCGGAGTGCGCGACACAGTGATCACGACTCTTCAGGCGGTATCGGGCGCGGGTTATCCCGGGGTCTCAAGTATGGACATCATTGACAATGTCTTGCCTTACATTGCCGGCGAGGAACCCAAGGCTGAGACCGAGGCGCAGAAGATCCTCGGAGAGTTCAACGGCAGGTCGATCGACAAGGCTGACTTCACGGTGTCGGCACACTGCTTCCGTGTAAATGTCGTTGACGGGCACACCGCTTCGGTGAGGGTTAAACTCGACAGGCCCGCTACACTTGAGGACGTTATCGAAGCTATGAAGAGCTTTCCGGGCCTGGGTCTTTATTCTTCTCCCGAAGAGTTCATTGTTGTCTCGGAAGAACCTTCCAGACCCCAGCCGCGCCTTGACCGCAACAACGGCGACGGGATGTCGATAACGGTCGGCAGGATCCTGCCGGATAACATTTTTGATTATGGATTTGTCGCGTTGAGCCACAACACTGTCCGTGGCGCAGCAGGAGCGGCCGTTCTCAACGCTGAATTGCTGGTGGATCGAAAGATAATCTGACGCGCTCAGAAATTAGACAGTTCAGCCCTGTTCATATGAGATGATGATCCCCGAAACTATCGCGGGGTCGAGCGCAAGGATCAGGCCGTCATCTCCATGCACGAATTGCATATAGAATCGCATTATCGCTTGCTGCTGCAGCCACTTGTCCTTTTCTTTCGTGCGTAAAGTGTGCTGAACGCGGCTATTTTCGATCTTCTTCACTTTTTCATCCAGCTCCAGGAGCGCCGTTCGAAACGCGGCAGTTGCTCGCGTCCGGTATACGGAGAAAGCTGTCCTCACCGACATTGAGAGCTTTTCGGTCTCGAGCGATCCCGCAGATCTTGCGTCGAAGACCAGCGACTCCGCCGCGAACCTAAGCGCTTCATCCAATCCGCACTTCTCCGCCCTCGAATCCGCCTTGTTGAAGTTCTGAGGCAGTATGTCGGCCTCGCCGAACAGTGCCGAGACCGCAAGTGCTCTTTCCGGGATCCTGGCTTGCAGCAGGTCCTGAAGACGTCTCGTACCGATGATCAACTGTCGGGGGATGCAGTGGGCCGCTTCAGTTTCGGACGACACGCTTCCGGACAGGCTCTGGGAAGCCGCGCCCGAAATACCAATCGGAAGATTTGGGCTAACGAAATCTTTTACAACCATGCAATAAAGGTCCACGAGCACTTTTGCTACCGCCCTTTGGCGGTGTTGCTCGTGCGTAGCGGCGCGGCTTTCCAGATCGAACGGCATCCTGTGGATGCCTTCGTAACCGGGCCGGCCAATGCTTTTCCAGGGGTCTTTTCGGTTGGACATATGGTTTATGCGCGACTTATATGGCTGTTTTCAGCAGGTACGTGACCGATTGTAAGCCAATTTTTTGCGTTCGTAAATTATCGAAAACCCGCAATTTGCGGTATATTTTCTTTTTGCCCGCAGCGCCCGAACGGTCGTCCGTTGAACCTTCTGAAGAGAAATGATCGAAAGATACACATTACCCGACATGGGGGCCGTATGGACCCTCGAGAACAAGTTTCGCAAATGGCTGGATGTCGAAGTGGCTGTTTGCGAGGTACACGCCGAGGACGGGACGATACCCGCCGAAGCTGTGGAAGAAATAAAGTCTAAGGCCGCGTTCACTGTGGAAAGGATCGACGAGATCGAGAAGGTCACCGACCACGACGTCATTGCGTTCACCACGAACCTAGCCGAGAACATCGGAGAATCGGCGCGCTTCGTGCACTATGGGTTGACCTCGTCCGACGTTGTAGACACGGCAAACGCGCTTCTCCTTAAAGAATCCTGCGAGCTTCTGCTGGAAAAGACGGACGCGTTGCTGAAGGTTTTGAAGAGACGCGCTTACGAGTTTAAGGACACTCCGCAGATAGGCCGAACGCACGGAATCCACGCCGAACCGACCGCCTTCGGAATGACCTTCGCGCTTTGGTATTCGGAGACGATCCGGAACAGGGCCCGGCTCGAGCGGGCGAGGGAAGCGGTGTCGGTCGGAAAGATCTCAGGAGCGGTCGGCGCCTTCGCGCATCTTGACCCCTCCGTGGAAGAAAGGGTCTGTTCACGTCTTGGTCTGAAAGCGGCGGATATCTCGACTCAGGTGATCCAGAGGGACCGCTACGCCGAATATCTCTCGACGCTCGGGATCGTCGCCTCAAGCCTTGAAAAAATGGCCCTTCAGGTGCGCCACTGGCAGAGGACCGAGGTCCGCGAGGCGCAGGAGAAGTTCAAGACAGGCCAGAAAGGATCCTCCGCGATGCCTCACAAGCGGAATCCGATACTTTCGGAGAAGATCTGCGGGCTTGCGCGCACGGTACGCGCGAACTCGATAGTCGGGCTTGAGAACGTTGCCCTGTGGCACGAGCGCGACATCTCTCACTCTTCTGCTGAGAGAATGGTCCTGCCCGATTCCTCAGTTACACTCGATTACCTGCTTGCGAAGACGGCCTCTCTTCTGGACGGGCTTGTGGTCTATCCGGAGAACATGCTCAAGAACCTTGAAGCAACGCGGGGGCTTGTGTTCAGCGGACAGCTGATGCTGGCACTGACACAGAAAGGAGTTTCAAGGGAAGATGCGTACGCGTGGACACAGCGAAATGCAATGAGGGTATGGGACGAAGGAGGAGACTACGCGGGACTTATAAAAGAAGACACGGACATCTCTTCAAGACTGAGTGTTGAAGAAATTGACCGTGTCTTCGATCTCAAGCACTACCTGCGAAACGTCGATAAGGTGTTCGCAAGAGTGTTCGGTTGACTAGCTTGACCACTTTTCGGCCATTCCGCCGACGATCGGAAGTTTGAACATGTTGCCGCCGAAAGCTTTCACCGCGGCATAGATCAATCCGGCGAACCAGGCAAGCCAAATAACGACCAGCAGCAAGTAAAGAAGAGAACTCAGCATCCCGAGCGTTTCCGACATCGTCCCGAGGACAACTGTGACGATCGTTATGAAGATCATCGCAACGATGTAAACGACGATGAATCCTACCGAGTAGAGCACCGACTGGATCGCGTGGAAACGGACGAACTTGTTGTCCTTCTCAATGAAGATCAGGATCAACGCCACAATGCCGATGATGTAACCGATCAAAGCGGTTACGTTTCCGTCAAGACCAAGTGCAGATTTTTGGTTTTCCATAATGTTTGAAGAGATTTCCTTCTTTGGATTTTGAGAACTGTAAGAACTATCCCGAGTACTTGTCCGCCATCTTACCAATGATCGGAAGCTTGAACAATTCGCCATTGTAAGCCTTGATCGCGCCCATTATCACACCGATGAGAAGTACTATCGAGGCGACGATCATCAGCAAGTACATGATGATAGAGATCACGAAAATGATGAGCGTGAAGATCGGAAAGCCGATTGCCGTGTCGATCACACCTCCGATGATCGAACCGACCACCGATACAACGATCCATATGAACACCACTACGATAGGAGCGATGCTCAGAAGTATGGATTGCCAGGCGTGAAACCTCGCGAGTTTGTTCTTTTTGTCGGTAGCGACGGTTATTATGCTCAGTATCAGGCCGAGCATGCAGATAAAATTGCCAAGGTAACACAGCAGCGCTACGACGTTGGCGTCGAGATCGAATACGGATTTGCCGTAAGAATTTTGCATGGGCAGTTAGTGCCTCCTCTTGCTCGTCCTGTTAAGTCATTGTGTTTCGTTAAATTAGAATCAATTTCACCGAGAACTTACCATAACTGCGTTGCATATCTCAAGAAATTGCGTAAAATTTTACTTTTTTCCGGAGACAGATATGAAAGCCAAGGTATACGTAACGCTGAAACCGAGCGTCCTGGATCCTCAAGGAAAGGCGATCCATCATTCGGTCGAATTGCTCGGTTTTGAGAAGATAGGGGACGTCCGCCAGGGCAAATACTTCGAGATCGCGCTAGATCCGGGCATCACCGAGGACGAGGCGCGTGAGACTGCGGAGAAGATCGCACGCGACATTCTGGCGAATCCGGTCATCGAGGATTTTTCTGTGGTTGTCGATCCAAACGGCACCTGATTTAACCCCAGCAATTATCAAAGGTTCTTATGAAATTCGGAGTATTGGTATTCCCGGGTTCGAATTGCGATCACGACGCTTACCACGTGCTTTCAAAGCACGTCGGCCAGCCGGTGGATTTCATATGGCATCGGGAAACGGACCTTTCAGGTTATGACGCAGTGATCGTTCCGGGCGGGTTTTCTTACGGCGACTATCTCAGGTCCGGCGCGCTTGCAAGGTTTTCGCCTGTAATGGGCGCGGTCAAGGAGTTCGCCGCGGAAGGCAAGTTCGTATTCGGCATTTGCAACGGTTTTCAGATCCTCTGCGAGGCCGGTCTATTGCCCGGGGCGCTCATGCGGAACGGCAATCTTCATTTTGTATGCCGGCACGTCAATATCCGGGTTGAAAACGCCGGAACACCCTTCACCAGTGCGATGCCCAAGTCGCGCGTGCTCTCGATACCGATCGCGCACGCGGACGGCAATTACGTTTGCGACGACGCCACATTTCGCGCGATGGAAGAGAACGGACAGATCGTTTTCCGATATTGCGATGACAACGGCGAACCTACAGCGGATGCGAACCCGAACGGCTCACGTTCTAACATCGCCGGAATATGCAATCTTGACAGGAATGTTCTCGGAATGATGCCGCACCCCGAGCGGGCTTGTGAGGAGCTTCTGGGTTCTAACGACGGCCGCGATATTTTCAGGTCGCTTGCCAACAACATCGCGGCTCTTGCCGCCTGATCCCCTTCAATTTCCGGACTTGAACCAGTAGATCTCCAGCGAATGGGGTTTCGACCCTCCGTCCTCGTCGCGAATCCTTATGACCGTGGAATAGTCGTTCGATGCGTTCGGCTGCTGAATGACAACCGCGTTGCCTCTTCCATCGAGCAGATTCACGCGAACGATCAACCCATTTTCCCTCGGCAGCGCAGCGGTGAAGCTGTACGCGCCGTCCGGCATCGTACGTCCGGTCACGGTACGGTGAGAAAGGGTCGTACCGCGGATCGTGAGCCGAAGTTCATCATCGACCTCGCCGTTCCAGAAGAACCGGCCGAGGATCCTGCTTTCATCCACCTTCTCTCCGCTGTCCGCGGTCTTTTCTCCGCCGGTCACAGGACCTGTATAAACTCCGACATCACTGCCTAGCTCGAATATGAGCGAAGCGATCTTGTCCCTGAGCGAAGCCCATGCGGAATTGCCGTCGGACGGGAACCTGTCGGCCAGTTCACTCAGGACATTCGCGGAAAGCCTCAGATCGCCGATCCCGTACTTGTCCCGGACCAGTTTGTCCATGTACCTCGCGGCTGCGGACACCTGCTCGGCAAGGAACGCGTGTTCAATGGTGTCCGACGAGTTCTGGCGGCCCTTCTGAAAGGCATCGGAAGTCGTATCGGACAGCTTTGCGGCGGCATCCTTAACATCATCCGACGCCTTCTCCAGGCGCTGCCAGTCCTGTGAAAGGGCGGGGAGCGCAAATATCAGAATGACAAAAAGCGCGATCGGCACATTGAACTTCATCTCGAGTCCATCCTCCGAAAGAAATCTATCTATATGTAATTGAATGTCTTGTCTGAGGCGAGAGTATTTTGAGCGGGGAAATAAGTCAAGAATACGGGGAGCGTGCAATTACTTCTTCGCTGCCGATGCCTTTTTGACAGGCGTCGCCGGTTCATCGCCATCCTTGCGCGAACGTGCCTCGCTGTCACCGGTTCCCGCGAGGTGGAGCTTTTCCTCGATACCGTGGAGTTTTTCTTCAAGTCTGTGGATCGTTTTCGGGCTCGCTTCTTCGATCTTCTCGGACAACAGGAACCTTTCGATCAGATAGAAGATCAGCACTCCGCCGAGGACGATGAAGAAGAGCGTGATGCCGATCTGTTTGAAGTCCCCGATTATCGTTGTGATCGCGCCGCTAAAAAAGAAGCCCACGCTCGAGAGCGCCAGCACCCAGATAGAACAGCTTATGAAATCCAGCAAGAGGAACTTGTAGAATGGCATCCTGCCGATCCCGTTGAACAGGCACATCGCGACGCGTATTCCATAGATGTACTTCGAGACGATCACCGAAAACGCCCCGAACTTGTCGGTAAGGCGCTCGATCCTCGGCTGGGCCATCTTGTAGAAACTGTGATCTTTGACGGTCTGCTGGAAGACCCTTCCGACCATATAGCCGAACGAGTCGCCGACCATACCTCCGAGCGTGCCGAAAATGTAGACTTTGAGGAAGCTGAAATGGCCGAAGTAGCCGTTGTGTGCGAGGACGCCCGCCAGCAGGAGCGTTATGTCCCCTTCAACGGTGCACAGGAGGAAGACGGCGTAAATCCCGTATTGCTCGAATAATTGATAGAACGGTTCCTGCATAACGGCCGAGACCGGTTAACACCCCTTTGACAGGATATCAAAGATAACCCCCATACAGTTGTGCGTCAAACGTGATGATTGCCCGTCAAACAGTTTGACAGCAGTTGGGTGTCTGCATAGAATCACCCTGTTTCTTTCCAAATCTGAATACCGAAAAAGGACGCAAAACCGATGCAGGACTCCTCCGGACCGGCAGAAAAGCTCGTTGGCATCGAGGTCGGAAGTTACGGTACGACAACTGTTGCCCTGGGGCCTGAAGGAAAGGTCGAGGCCGACTTTGTTTTCGAAGTGCGGGATGGCGAAGGGCCTGTGTCGCAGATCGGCCGGGCGATAGCCGAGGCGCACGAGAGATTTGGCGAAGATTTCCGGCTCGGGGTGGCGCTTCCCGGCCTCTTGAACAAGCGCACAGGAAGGATCGCCTTCTCGACTCTGATCCCCGAATACGCGGAGATCGATCTTGCGAACGAGCTAAAGCATTACACGGAACTTGGGATCACGCTTGAGAACGACGCCAACGCTGCGGCATTCGGTGAAATGATGCTAGGGGCGGGCCGCGGCAGCGATGACCTCTTCTATGTAACGCTTGGGGCCGGCGTGGGCGGAGCGCTCATCCTCGGAGGCGAGCTTTGGAGAGGAGCCTCGGGTTTCGCGGGCGAGTTTGGCTACGTTGCGGTCAATTCAGAAGGAATGAAGCTGGAAGATGTGGCTTCCTCGGCCAACATCATACGGCGTACCAAGAACTGGTTTCATCAGGATCCGACATCATCGCTCAACGCGGTGGGGGAAGAGAATATCAAGATCGTGGACGTGGTGAGGGCGGCGGAAAACGACGATGATTTTGCGCAGCTGATGCTCCAGCGGACAGGGATCTACGTAGGGGCGGCCGTCGCGGGTGTGATAAATCTTCTTAACATTGAAAAGGTGGTCGTCGGCGGCGAGATAATGCAAGCCAAACACCTCGTTCTCAACGGTATTCTGCAGCGTGCGAAGGAACTCAGTTTCGGCCCGAGCTTTGAATCTGTCGAGATCCTCGAGGGTGAACTCGGAGCCCAGGCGGGCGCAATTGGCGTCGCTTTGCTGGCCGGAGCTGCAGGGAACTCTTAAAGAAGAGAGCCCGGCCGGCGGCCCGGAATCAACTTTGAATAATAATCTTGATCAGTTCTGCTTATTTTGTGAAAACTTGCACAAAGTCCCAAAAGCATTTATTTTCAAAAAGGAATTTGCGGAATTTTGTAGATTGAGTAAAATCGGAGTTTAAGTTTTGGCAATAGGTCTTAATTAACACCAAAAAACAAGCTTCACTCTAGACGATTTGTCTTCTCCAGACAGGTTGCGGGTGGACTTTAATCTCAGAAAATCAAGGCTTTACGAGAGAAGATAGATGGCTCAACTATTTCATCGCGGCGCGAATAATATTGCGAAAGCGAGTATGGCGTTAGTTATAGTTCTGGGCGGCGTTGTTTATTTTGCGTACTCGCAGATCGCTCGCTCGTCCTATCTGACCAACCGCTACCTCGAAAGACCGCAGCCGGTCCAGTTCAGCCACAAGCACCATGTGGGTGACGACGGCATTGACTGCAGGTACTGCCACACGTCGGTCGAGACCGCGGCTTCCGCGGGAATTCCGCCGACCCAGACCTGCATGAACTGTCACAACCAGCTGTGGGCGGAGACTCCTTATCTGGAACCGGTGCGCGCCAGCTACCGGGACAACAAGCCGATCTTGTGGGAGAGGGTCCACGATCTGCCCGGCTTCGTGTATTTCAACCACAGTATTCACGTCGCGAAGGGCGTCGGGTGCTCGACCTGTCACGGAGCGGTGGATACCATGCCGGCCGTGTATCAGGAGAACACGCTTCAGATGGAGTGGTGCACTTCATGTCACAAGAACCCCGAAGCATTCATCAGGCCGAAATCGGAGATCTACAACATGAGTTGGAAGGACAGCAACCTTACTGCTGAGGAGCGCGCGAACCTGAAGAAGGAATACAAGATACGAAGCAGGGAAATGCTCACTAGCTGTTCAATTTGCCATAGATGATCATTGGCCGCAGACCGCAGCCCCGGGAGGCCGGGTCTAATGGTCCCGATTCCGACGTCGCGTTGCTTCACGCGGACGCGACAGCCGGCAGAAGACCGGCAAATCTTTAACTTGAGGGAACTAGAAACGAAATGTCGAGCAAAGACAGCGGAACTAACTTTGCAATTCTGAAAGAGCAGATCCTTGCCAAGAGCGGGAAAGAGTACTGGCGAAGTGTCGAAGAGTTTGTCGACGCCCCTGAATTCGAGGAATTCGTAAAGTACGAGTATCCCGCCCACGCCGAGGAATGGGACAGTTCTCTCAGCAGGCGCAACTTTGTGAAAGTGATGGGCGCCTCGCTCGCGTTCGCGGGCCTCAGCGGCTGTGTTATTCAGCCTGCCGAGAAGATCGTTCCCTACGTGAGTCAGCCGGAAGGACTGGTACCGGGGAAGCCCATGTTCTTCGCGACGGCCGTTACTCTTGGCGGAGTTTCCAACGGCGTTCTTGCCCGTTCGCACGAAGGCCGGCCGACAAAGCTGGAAGGCAATCCGGAGCATCCGGGAAGCCTCGGATCCACTGACGTATTCACCCAGGCGTCGATCCTGAACCTGTACGATCCGGACCGTTCGAAGGAACTCCTTTACAGAGGCGTGCCGAAGACATGGCAGGGATTCTATACGGATCTGCGCGGCAAAGTGCAGGAGACGCGAGCTTCAGGCGGGCAGGGAATCGCATTCTTGACGGAAACGGTTACGTCCCCGTCCCAGATCGACCAGTTCAAACGTGTCCGCACCGAACTTCCGAATGCCAAATGGCACCAGTACGAACCGGTAAACAAGGATAACGCGATCGAAGGTTCGAAGCTTGCCTTTGGGTCCGCCGCGCAACCGGTTTACAAATTCGAAAAGGCTGAAAGGATCCTTTCTTTGGACGCGGATATATTTTCCGGGTTCAACGTGCGTTACATAAAAGATTTTGCGAAGGGCCGTGCGGTTTCCGAAGAAAAGAAAGAGATGAACCGGCTCTATTCCGTTGAGTCGTCTCTCAGTCTGACCGGAGCCAAGGCTGATCACAGGCTCGCGCTCAAGCCGAGCCAGGTGGTCGAAGCTGCAAAGGCTGCCGCCGGGGCGATGGGTATCGCGGGCGCTTCCGGGACGGGCCTTTCAGAAAAGGCGTCGGCCTGGATCAAAGAGATGGCGAAGGACCTGTCCGAACACAAGGGCAAGTCGCTTGTGATCGCAGGTGACAATCAGTCGGCCGCAGTTCACGCGCTGGCGTTCGCGATGAACGATGCGCTCGGGAACGTAGGGCAGACGGTCGATTATGTCGAGCCGCTTGCCGCCAATGGGGAAAAGCTTCAGCGTGAACAGCTCGCGGAGCTTGTCCAGGACATCGATGCCGGCCGCGTGAAGATGCTTGTGATCCTCGGAGGAAACCCGGCGTACAACACTCCTTCGGACCTCAGGCTCGACCTCGCTCGGCTTAACAAAGTGCCTTACAGGGTTCACGTCGGCGAGTATTTTGATGAAACCGCCGCGCTTTGCCAATGGCATGTCAGCAGCACTCATTTCCTTGAGACCTGGGCTGACACCCGGGCTTACGACGGTACCGCCGCCATATCGCAGCCGCTAATCAAACCCCTGTACGACGGTAAGAGCCACACAGAGATCGTCCAGCTCTTCTTCCAGGACAACTACGAGAAATCTGCGATGCAGATAGTCCAGGACTATTGGAAGTCGCAGGGTATGGATGGAGCTCCGGCCGCAGCTGCAGTTCCGGCTCCCGCAGAGGGTGCCGCGAAGCCTGCGGACGCCAATGCCGCGTCAACTGATGCACCGGCGGAAAAGAAGGCGGACCCGGCCGCAGCGCCCGCACCCGCCGCTTCTCCTGCGTCAAACGGGGCGATCGCTCCGAAGACCTTTGAGGACAAATGGCGGAAGGCGGTCCATGACGGCGTCATTCCGGGCTCGCAGGCTCCGGTCAAATCGGTAACGGTAAATGCCGGATTCGTTTCAGAGATCAAATCGGCGGCGGGAGGCGAAGGCGCGATCGAGGTCTCCATCCTTCCCGATCCCTGCATTTACGACGGCCGTTTCACCAACAACGGCTGGCTCCAGGAACTTCCCAACCCGCTTAACAAGATCACCTGGGAGAACGTCGCGCTTATCAGTCCGAACACCGCGCAGAAGCTCGGCATAAACCAGGACAAGCGCTACAAAGACTATGCAGGTGGCGAGCTTGGAAGGGCATTCATTACCACGAAGGGAGGAAACATGTCCTCCGACCTGCTCAATCTGACCTACGAGGGCGTCAAGGTTGAAGGCAACGTGCCTGCGTGGATATCTCCGGGACAACCGGACGACGTGATAACGATCTTCCTGGGATACGGGCGTACGCGTGCCGGAAGGGTCGGAAACGGGATCGGCTACAACGCTTACGATGTTCGCAAGTCGACCGCTGCCTGGTTTGGCAAAGGCGAGATCAGCCGGACCGGCGAGCAGACCCAGATCGCCTCGACGCAGATCCACTTCAATATGGAGCACCGCGATCTCCTTAGAAGCTGGACGATGGAAGAGTACGAAGAGCACCTTAAAGAGCCGCCGCACGACATGGCCGAAGGCTATGACAAGTCGATGTACGGCAACGTGTTCGGCGAACTCTACGAAAAGAACAACAAGTGGGCGATGACGATCGACCTGAATTCCTGCGTTGGCTGTAACGCCTGTGTCCTCGCCTGCCAGTCGGAGAACAACATCCCGATCGTCGGAAAAGAACAGGTTGAACGGAGCCGTGAGATGCAATGGCTCAGGATCGACGCCTATTACAAGGGTGACGACATCAGTGATCCGGAAGGCCCTTATTTCCAGCCGGTTCTTTGCCAACAGTGCGAACAGGCCCCGTGTGAGGTGGTCTGTCCGGTTCACGCCACGGTTCACAGCGCAGAAGGCCTGAACGACATGGTCTACAACCGGTGTGTCGGAACCAGATACTGTTCAAACAACTGCCCGTACAAGGTAAGGCGTTTCAATTTCTTCCTTTACCAGGATTGGAACACCCCGCAGTACAAGCTGATGCGGAACCCGGAGGTCTCGGTCAGGAGCCGCGGTGTCATGGAGAAGTGCACCTATTGCACCCAGCGGATCTCGGCGGCAAGGATCGAGTCGGAACGGGAAGGCCGCGCGATACGCGACGGTGAAGTCGTGACGGCCTGCCAGGCGGCATGCCCGACCGAAGCCATCGTGTTCGGCAACATGCACGACGAGAACAGCAAGATCGCCAAAACCAAAAAGGATCACAGGAATTACGGCCTGCTGAACCATGAGCTCAATACTCAGCCGCGGACCACCTATCTGGCAGGACTGAGAAACCAGAACCCGGCGATGCCCGATTATATCGCGCCGAAGAAGAAGGAGGGCGGGGGCGAAAGCCACTAGTCCCGGATAACCTGAGCAGGACGCAGCTTAGAAAGCTATGCAAGACCTAAAGGAAATTCAAAGGAAGATCTACCCGCCGATGGTCGAGGGTGACCACAATTACGGCTCGGTGACGGACAAGATCAGCGATATAACGCTGAAGAAGAGGACGCCCTTCGGATGGTTCATCGGATTCGGAATAGCGTTCCTTGTTGCCCAATCGCTGCTGTTCACGGCGATCTATCTGGTGACGACCGGTGTCGGGATCTGGGGTAATAACCAGCCCGTTGACTGGGCGTTCCCGATCATCAACTTCGTCTGGTGGATCGGTATCGGACACGCCGGAACGCTGATATCGGCGATCCTGCTGCTTATGAACCAGAAGTGGCGCACATCGATCAACCGTTTCGCCGAAGCCATGACGCTTTTTGCCGTGGCTTGCGCGGGCATGTTCCCGGTCCTTCATACGGGACGCCCGTGGCTTGCTTATTGGCTGCTTCCGTACCCAAACACGATGGGTATGTGGCCTCAGTTCAGAAGCCCACTGATGTGGGACGTTTTTGCGGTTTCGACATACGCGACGGTCTCGCTGCTCTTTTGGTATGTAGGACTGATACCGGATCTCGCGACCCTTCGCGACAGGGCTAAGAACAAGTATTTCAAGGTCGTGTATGGCCTTCTGTCCTGGGGATGGAGGGGTTCGGCAAGGCACTGGCACCGGTATGAGATCGCTTATCTGCTGCTTGCTGGTCTTTCGACGCCGCTGGTTCTATCCGTTCACTCGATCGTTTCACTCGACTTCTCGGTGGCGCAGCTGCCCGGTTGGCACGCGACGATATTTCCGCCTTACTTTGTGGCCGGAGCCATCTTCGCCGGTTTTGCGATGGTGCTGATCCTGACGATCCCTCTTCGTGTCTGGTACAACATGAAGGACCTCATCACGGACACCCACCTTGTCTATATGGGCAAGGTAATGCTCGCGACAGGAATGATCGTTGTGTACGGCTACGCAATGGAAGCATTCTTCGCGTGGTACAGCGGAGCCCAGTACGAAGTCTTCATGATGTACAACCGAATGTGGGACGGACCCTACTGGTGGTCTTACTGGCTGCTGATCCTCTGTAACGGAATATCTATCCAGTTCCTCTGGTTCAAGAGGTTCCGGGAGAGCGCGTTCTGGCTCTTCATCATTTCGGTGGTCGTCAGCGTGGGAATGTGGCTTGAGAGATTCGTGATCATCGTGACGAGCCTGCAGCGCGACTTTCTTCCTTCATCCTGGGGCATGTACGCTCCAACGATGTTTGACTGGTCGATGTATATCGGTACGATCGGTTTCTTCTTCGCGCTTATATTCCTCTTCGTGAGAATGCTCCCGGTCATTTCGATCTTCGAGGTCCGCGCGCTTCTTCCGGATGCGGAGGTCGATCATCACGTGAAAGATCAGAAGGCGGTCGAGGGGGCTGTCGAGGGCTAGAGGATCGCCGCTCAGGCGGCTGCTGGAAGGACCGCGGCGCATCTGGGCGGCGCGGATTCATAAAGGCTTATGAAAAAAGAAATCTACGGATTAATGGCTGAGTTCGATTCTTCTACCGAACTGGTCGCGGCGGCGGAGAGGATCCGGGACGCCGGCTACACGAAGACTGACGCGTTTTCGCCGTTCCCGATCCACGAGTTGGACAAGGCTCTGGGGATCAAACGGTCGATCCTGCCTTACCTGGTGTTCGGCGGCGGAATTCTCGGTCTGTTGTCCGGACTCGGTCTGCAGTATTTCACTCACGTGATCGATTATCCGATCATCGTCGGCGGCCGGCCATATTTCAGTCTGCCGTCATTCGTTCCGCCCGCGTACGAGCTGACCATTCTCCTCGCTTCATTTGCGGCTGTTTTGGGGATGCTTTTTCTGAACGGGCTGCCGAAACCTTATCATCCCGTGTTTAATGTGCCGAGGTTCAATCTTGCCATGAGGGAAAAGTTCTTCCTTGTCATTGAGAGAGAGGACCCGAAATTCGATTACGAAGAGACCCGGAGCCTAATGGAAGACCTTAACGCACAGGAGGTGTTCGAAGTTGATGAATAAGACACCTTCTGAAAAATTCAAAATTAGAAATTCAAAATTAATCAATGTGTCGCGAGGCGCCGTTTTTGCATTTTTAGTTTTTACGTTTGTTTTTGCGAATGCGTGCCGCTATGACATGCAGGATCAGCCGAGGCTGAAGCCATACAAGCAAAGCGATTTCTTTTCCGACGGCAAGGCGATGAGGGAAATGCCGGACGGAACAGTGGCGAGGGGCCAACTCCGGGAAGACAAGGAATTCTATACCGGCAAGAAAACGGACGCGGATCCGAACGTGAAGGTCGAAACGACAATTGACCCGTCGGGCAACACGCTGGTCACAAGCTTTCCGAACGACATTGAAGAGATCCCGATGCCGGTTACAAAGGAAGTGCTTGACCGCGGCGAACAGCGCTACAAGATCTTCTGCATCGTCTGTCACGGTCCCGTCGGCAACGGTGACGGAATGGTCGTGCGAAGGGGATATCCGAAACCGCCGACGTATCATGACGACCGGCTTCGAAATGCTCCCGTGGGACACTTCTTCGACGTGATGACGAACGGCTGGGGCAGGATGAACAGCTACGCTTCGCAGATACCGCCGGTTGACCGGTGGGCAATTGTGGCTTACATACGCGCTCTTCAGGCGAGCCAAAACCCGCAAGGGTACGACGGCACCGGTAAGGCTGCAGAACCCGCGGCTGACAGCAACACGAACAATGACGCATCGAAAACACCCGCTCAAAACGGGAACACGAACGGCAACGGAGGTGGAAACCAGTAATGAGTGACACCTACAAAGCCCCCGAATCACTGAACCGCCTTCAGACCGCCGCGTTGGGGATCGGAGGAATAGGCGTGATCGCCTGTTTTGCCGGCATGTATCTCCAACCGGAACAGGCTCTTCGAGGCTGGCTTCTCGGATTCATACTCTGGGCAGGAATAGGGTTCGGCGGACTCGGCATCCTGCTTCTCCAGTATCTGACCGGCGGCGCCTGGGGCGTCGTGATACGCAGGATAGCAGAGGCTTGTTCAAGGACCATCCCGATACTGGCGATCCTCTTCGTCCCGATACTGCTGGGCGTTTACAAGCTGTATGACTGGGCAAACATCTACCTTGCGAATCTCGCGGCACCCGCAGACGCACCGGTTGACAAGGTAATCGCCTGGCGTGGCTGGTTTATGGACCCAAATTTTTGGGTAGCGCGCACGGTCATCTATTTTGTTATTTTCGGCGCGCTGGCCTATCTCCTTAACAAATGGTCACGGCAGCAGGACACCGCGGAAACTCCTGAAAAGGCGGCGGAATTTCTTGGCATCGCGACCCGTGTATCCGGCCCCGGGATCATCGTTTTTGTTATGACGGTCACCTTTGCGTCGGTTGACTGGACGATGACGCTTGAGCCGCACTGGTTCTCGACGATCTGGGGGTTTCTGTTTGTTGCGGGCTGGGCACTCAGTTGCTTTAGTTTCTCGGTAGCAATGATGGCGTACCTGTCGACCCGCGCGCCGATGGATGAGGTGCTCGGGAAAAGGCACTTCCATGATATCGGAAAGCTGATGCTGGCGCTGGTTATGGTCTGGGCGTACTTCAATTTTTCTCAATACCTGATCATCTGGTCCGGCAACCTGACGGAAGAGACGCCTTTCTACCTTGTGCGCTCCAAGGGCACGTGGGGAGCGATCGGGCTGTTCCTGATCTTCTTCCACTTCGCGTTCCCGTTCCTCATCCTCTTGATGCAGGACTTCAAGCGCAAAGCCAAGTGGCTCGCCGCTCTTGCAGTGTTCATCATATTCATGCGGCTGGTAGATATGTACTACATCATCGGACCGAGCCCGATGGTGGGTGAGGCCAACCTCCACTTGCTTGAGGTGCCGTTCAGGCTGAGCGTCTGGGACGTCGTTTCACCGATTGCGATCGGGGGGATCTGGCTCTGGTGGTTCATACGCGAACTGAAGCGCCGTCCGATCGTTCCGTTTAACGATCCGTTCTTCGAGAATGCGATCAAGCACGGAAAGGGGCACTAGTTTTTGAAATTCCCGGCGGAGGGGCATTCGCCTCTTCCCGGTGTGGGAAGATATGTCAGAGCATAAACAAGTAATCATCGATTCGGAGAAGCCCTACGAAAGCAATACCGTAGACGCCAAGCTGATCGTCTACTTTGCGGCCGGGCTGTTCCTTTTGATCGTCATCACATTCGGTCTTATGTGGGCGTTCGAATTCTGGGTACTCGAGCCACAGTGGGCGGAAGCGGATAAACAGAACGAGCTTCCGGTAGCCCTCAAGGGCGACGAAAAACTCCCGGCCGAGCCGCGACTCCAGTCGGCGCCCGGTTTTGGAGTTGATACGAAGAACGGCCGTGTGAACCTCGAACTCAGGGAGCCGCAGGCAGAGTACCGGGAGTTGCTGAAGCTGTGGGAGGACGAGTGGGCGAACGGGCAAAAGGACGAAAAGACCGGTACCGTGATCACACTGTCGATCGAGGCAGCGAAAGAAAAGATTCTGAAAGACGGGACGATCAAGGCGCGTTCGGAAGACGCGAGCAAGAAGACCGTCGATGAGGCAACTACATTCTACACTTCGTCGAGCTCCGGAAGGGTCGCGTCGGAGAAGAGGTAGTAACAGGGGACCTTGTTCCCGCATTAACAGGAAAGAAGATGAAAAATGATTCGCCAGCAGTAAGCGGTATTTGGCTGAAGCTTTTTCTCGGTTCTTTGATCATTGGCGTTTTTTGCGGCGCCGTGTTTGCCCAAAAGGCCGAACACTACAACTCGCCGCTCTATTCACCGAAGACCTATGATCCCTCGCAAAGCGAAGGCAATGGCTTGCCGAAGACTTTGAAGAACGTGGGGATCGAGCAGAAACTCAATTCCCAGTTGCCGCTCGACGCGGTATTCAAGGATGAGAACGGAGAGACGGTAAAGCTGGGAGA
>JAHEEZ010000228.1 GCA_024640445.1 Acidobacteriota bacterium
ATCTCCATTATCTGGGTCTTTGACGCTATCGTGTTCGCTTCCCGGTTAAGTTCCTGAGTCAGGAAATCCAGGCGTTTTCCGATCGACCCTTCTTCGGCGATTATCGAACGGAACTGGTCGATGTGACTTCTGAGCCGGTCCAGTTCCTCCGTGATATCGCTCTTTTCAGCGAGGTACGCCACTTCCTGGGCGAGCCGTCCCTGGTCGATGTCGATCTGGGACTCACTTTTCGCGAACAACTTTTCAAGTTTCTTGTTCAGCCGTTCCGAATACTCTTCGAGTACCGTTTCAGAGCGTTGCTCTATAAAGGGAATCTGCTCCTCGATCACTGAGATATTGCCCTCAAGTACATTCGCGAGCGCAGAGCCTTCCGCATCGCGCATATCGGTCAGAGCGTCGAGCGCGATGTTCAGCGCCGCTACGATTCCCTCAGTAAGGCCTTCCGACACATCCTGTTTTACCGGCTGCAGCGCGTTCGGCAATCGCGCTATGAAGTTCAGGTCCGGTTCGCCCGAAAGCCCGTACTCATCGCTGATCTCTTTCATGATCGACAGATATCCTTCGATCAAAGGCCGGTTGATCTCGTATCCGACCTCTTGCGTACGCTCATACTGGAGATTCACGTCCACCCTTCCTCTCGAAAGCCTCTCGGAGATGATCCGCTTGAGATCGTTCTCAAGTCCCGCCATCTCAGAAGGGAGCCGCATGTTAGCGTCAAGGAATCGGTTGTTCACCGTCTTCAGTTCCACCGTGACCGAGTAGCCGTCACCGGCCGCCTCGCCCTTTCCATAGCCCGTCATTGATCTCATAATCTTTCTTATTAACCAGCGTCTTTTTATTCTTCTTCATCGGTATCCGCGAATTGCAGTTGGTACAAGCGCCTGTAAACACCCCCGTTCGCGATCAGTTCGTCGTGAGTTCCGGATTCAACGATCTTTCCTTTCTTGAGGACCACTATCCGGTCTGCCTTCCTAACGGTCGAAAGCCTGTGCGCAATGACGATCGAGGTCATCCCGCTCATGAGATTTCCAAGCGCGGTCTGCACGAGCCGCTCGCTTTCCGTATCAAGAGCGGATGTCGCCTCGTCAAGGATCAGAAGCGATGAATCCGCGAGAACCGCTCTCGCGATCGCTATCCTCTGCCTTTGACCGCCCGAGAGCACACTGCCGCGTTCGCCGACGATCGTTTCATATTTCTCGGGAAGGTTCTCGATGAACTCGTCAGCAAGAGCGACACGTGCGGCCGCCTCGATCTCTTCCTGCGTGGCTCCCGGCTTTCCGTACGTGATGTTGTATAGCACGCTGTCATTGAAAAGCACCGTCTCCTGCATTACAAGCGCGATCTGTTTTCTTAGGTCCGCGATCTTCGCGTCCCGCAGGTCTGTCCCGTCCCACAGGATTTCGCCGTCAGTTGGGTCATAGAGCCTCTGGACGAGTTTGATCAGGCTGGACTTTCCCCCTCCGCTTTCGCCGACGAGCGCAACCATGCTGCCCTTCGGTATCTCAAGGTTGATATCACTCAGGACAGGTTCTTCGCCTTCGGAGCGGTAACTGAAGCTGACCTTCCTTAGAGATATACTTTTCTCCAAAGGTCCGAGCGGTTTCGCGTTGGGCTTCTCGGGGAAGGTATCGGACTCGTCTAGCACTTCCCATACATCCTGTGCGGCAGCGAACGCCTTAGCCAGCTCGTTATGCTGGCGCGAGATCTTTCTCATCGGATCGTAGCTGCGGAACAGGAAGAAAAGAAATGCGAAAAACTGCGAGGCATCCATGCTTCCGACGTTTATCTCCCGGAGGCCGAAATAGACGAATACCACGATAGCGATCGTTCCTATCAGCTCGATCGTGGGCGGGGAAATCGCGGCGATTTTACCGGACCGAAGATTGGCGCGCGCTATGAGTTCAGCCACCGCGCTGAATCTTTTTCTTTCCCTGTCCTCGGCTGAATACGCTTTTACGATCGACTGATTCGAAAGTGTTTCCTGCGCCGTGTCGGTAAGTTTCTGGTTTCCTTTAAGAGCAACCTCGGAGAGCCTTCGCAATGAGCCGCTGAACCGTGATGTCAGATATGCGATCACCGGTCCGATCACAAGCGCTCCGAGCATCAATTTCCAGTTGAAGTAGAATGCCGCTCCGACAAAGAAGATCAGCATCAGGAACTCTCTGAGGACGTCCCGCAGATTTGCCGAAACGGAAAGCTCGATCGCAGCGCAGCTTGTCACAAGTCTCGACACAAGAAAGTTCGTGCGGTGCCTCTCAAAGAACACGGCAGGCTGGCTGAGGAGGTGGTCGTAGAGCTGTTGTCGAAGCGACAAGATCGCCGATTGTCCGATCTTTGCCATCAGATAGGCTGAGAAATAGGAAGTGACGCCTTTCAGGAGCGTAAACACGAGCAGAAGGCCCGAGATGGCGAGCCACGCATTGTACCAGTTGTCTTTGCCCCGCGGTATAAGTTCCTGGAGCCCAAAAAGCGTAGATGATCCTTTAGCCGCTCCGGCCTGGAACTGATCCACAAGGGGTACCAGCAAAGCGCCGGTCGCGGTCTCGAACAACGCCGTCAAGAGCATCGCGATCAGTGCAATGACAAAGACGGCGATGTGGGGCCGCAGGTATTTGAGTAGCCTTCGGAAATCGTTCATCGGGGTTAAGCTACTGAATATACTTTACGTTACCGACCGCTGTCCAAAGGTGATCGTTCGCGGCCGCTCCCGCCTCGATTTGCAACGCGGTTCCCGAGTAACGCATCATTTTAAGGTTACTGTCCCATTCGGAGAAAATAAATGACAATTTATAAGAAGCTTTCCTTGCTGCTCAGCAGTGTGTTCGTGCTGACATGCGCCGCGGCGGTGTTTGCGCAGGTTGATGTCCCACGAGAGACAAAGGCCATTACTTATCCTCTTGACGAGAGCGCGACGGTCCAATTTCGCGGCACGACCCGTTTTCCGCGTATGAAGGGCCAAGCGGATGTAGAGCGAACGAAAAAGAACGGCACGGAGGTCTCTCTTTCGGTCTCAAAGATGCCGAGACCCTTCGAGCTTGGCGCGGGATACGCCACTTATGTCCTTTGGGCGATTTCACCGAACGGTCAGATCGACAACTTGGGTGAGATCAAACGACGAGGGTTCTTCGAGTTCGACTCGACGATCAAGGTGACGACACCCTTGCAAACTTTCGCGCTTATCGTCACCGCTGAGCCGCATTTTCTCGTTACACGACCTAGCCGGGCGATCATGCTCGAGAACTACAATGCTTACACAAGGTCGGGTTCTCCTCTGACTACCGCGACCTCGATCCAGTATTTCGGGAATTCCAGTGATTATTTCAACGATGCCAGAACGCCGGAGATAGCGGATGTGGATTACCGGAGGACCCCGACCTCGGTACTTCAGGCAAAACAGGCCGTGGCGCTGGCAAGATTTGCGGGGGCGGAAAGGGACGCGCGGGACGAATTCACCGAAGCCGAGAACCTCTTACAAAATGCTGAAACCGCATGGCAGGCGGGGCGTGAAGAAGAATACGTCGATATAGCCGCTCGAAAGGCGATAAGCTCGGCGGTAAAGGCCGAAGCGACCGCCAACGTCCGCAAGGAAGCAAGGGAGAAGAGAAACGAGAAGTTGAAGCAGGACGCGGAACTGCGCCAGGCAGAAAACAAGTACTCGGAAGCGCTGAACGATCTTGACGGGTTGAAATCGGAACTTACCAGGGAAACCCGCGCCCGGGAACTCGCCGAACGGGACGCGTTGAATTACTCGAATCAGGTCAAGCAGCTTACGGCGGAGGTCAACAGGCTCCGGAAGGAGGTCCAGGACGCAAGAGTACAGCTTGCTACAGTGGAGGCAAGCAAACGGGCTCTTGAAGCAGAAAAGGATCGCGAAAAACTGTTACAACAGCTAAAGGCGGACCTGCCCGTTCTCAAGAAGTCGCTTGAGCGATTCGGTAAGGTGACCGAGACCGAAACGGGTCTTCTCCTCACGATCCCAGAATCGCTTTGGTCGGGAATCAGGGTCAGTAGCTTCGCCGAAAGCGCTGAAACCAAACTTACATGGCTTGGCGAGGTCATTTCAAGCAGCCCGAATTATCGGGTAATGATCGAGTCGCATACGGACGACCGCGGGACACCCGACGAACTTCAGACGTTGACGAATGAAAGGGTGCGGGCGATAACTGACAAGCTGATCAGCCTCGGCGTCAACGAATCCAGATTGGAGTCGAGAGGGCTTGGCGGGACGTTCCCGGTGGTCCCGAACAACACAAGAGCGAACCGGGCGAAAAATCGAAGGGTCGAGGTCAAGTTCATTCTGAACGTAAGCTGAATGAAAGCGGAATTCAAAAGCCGGCGAGGGTTCAAGTTCCTGCGCCGGCTTTTTGTTCAACCCTTTAGCAGTCTGATCCTGTCTGGCGGCAGTCCCACCATGCATTCATCGCCCGGATTCAGCCCGACGAGGCGTAGGACCAACGACTCAAGTCTCAGGCCGTTGGAGTCCAGTCCGATCTTTGTAACAGGTCCCAGAAATGCCACATCCGTGACCGTTGCTTTCAGCAGGTTGTCTTCGGGGAACGAAGCTCCGAACGAAATGGAGATCTCTTCAGGCCTGATACAAAGCAGAATGTTCTGGTCTATCGGGCTCAAGGAGCCTTTTTCGGTGTTGCCGGTTCTCAGCCGATGTTCGCCCTCGATCGTTACAAACTCGTGTTCTTCTTTCTTGCTTGAGGACATACGCCTGGCAGGAATCAGGTTCACATAACCAGTAAGTTCGGCCGCGAGCGCGGTTTCCGGCGTTCTGTAAACTTCTTCCGGCGTGCCGGTCTGAATGAATTCACCTCCGTGCAGTATCCCAAGCCGGTTGCAGGTAAGGTAGATCTGCCGCCGGTCAGAACCGGCAATAATGTATATCGAGTTGTTGAGCGCGGCCCGTTCGTGAATAAGCCTTCTGATCTTCGCTGCATTTTCCGGATCGAGTCCGTCAAAAACGCCGTCAAGGAGCGTTACTGCATTTGTCGTCTCAAGTGCCCCGGTGATCCTCTCGATCCTTTCCGCTGAGCTTTCCAGCCTTGGCTTGCGAAACAGACCGCCGCCGGGCCCGTCCATGCCGGGGACGTAAACTGCGCTGCCGGGTTGTCCTTCTGATCCTTCGAGTTCTACGGACCCTGTGTCTGGTGTTTCGAGTCCGGCGAGTATCTTCAGGAGAAGGGTCTTACCGCTGTCGTTGCGGCCGAGAACTCCGAATACATCACCGGTGGTCGTTTTGAAAGAAAGGTCTCGCAAGACCCATCGGTCATCAATTCGTCTGGAAATCTTTTCTGCGGTGAATATCATCTCGGAACTTACAAGCGGCATAGACGTGCAAGGGAACGCGCACCTGGTTTGAATAAAGTAAACGCAAGTATAAACTAATCAAGGATTTTGTTAAATCAGGTTCAAGGAACCTGCGAGGATCGCATTTTCGGTGGGCGGTCGGACGCGGAGGATGAATGAAATGAGAGATCAGCTACGCAAAGAAAAATACGTTGTAAGAATCTTCTTTTGCCTTTTTCTCCTTCTGACGATAGCCCTCATCCCGTCCACTGCATTGTCACAAACCGATCCTAGCCGTCCCCGAAATCCCCGCCCGACGCCAACTCCCGAAGTTCCCGAGGTTGTGAGCAGGGATG
>JAHEEZ010000038.1 GCA_024640445.1 Acidobacteriota bacterium
AACAGCAGACCCGCTGGTACGAGGCGGTCGAGAAGATACCCGACGGCCCGACGGTGCGGTTGATGCAGGACGTCGCGAAACAGCACGGGATGGTGTTGATAGTTCCTATTTATGAAGAGGAAATGTCAGGGATCTACTACAACACGGCGGCAGTGATCGACGCTGATGGGAAATATCTCGGCAAGTACCGCAAGAACCACATCCCGCACGTCGCGCCGGGATTCTGGGAAAAGTTCTATTTCAGGCCCGGGAACCTGGGCTATCCCTGTTTCGATACGGCTGTCGGGCGAATAGGCGTGTATATCTGCTACGACCGGCACTTCCCGGAAGGTGCGCGGGCGCTTGGGCTAAACGGCGCGGAGATCATATTCAATCCTTCGGCGACGGTCGCGGGGCTTTCCGAATACCTTTGGAAGCTCGAACAGCCGGCGCACGCCGTCGCGAACGGATACTTTGTAGGAGCTATCAACCGTGTCGGACACGAGCAGCCATGGGACATAGGTGAGTTTTACGGGCAGAGTTATTTCTGCGATCCAAGGGGACAGATCATCGCCGAGGCTTCGAGAGACAAGGACGAACTTGTCGTCGCGGACCTGGATATGGATCTTATCCGGGAGGTGAGGAATACCTGGCAGTTCTTCCGGGACAGAAGGCCGGATACCTACGAATCGCTCGTCGCGGATTAGGGAGTTTCTGCCGCGGATTAGCGCGGAGGACGCGGATAGAAGAGGATCTTTTATAACTTTTAGGGGTACTGCGAAAATTTCTCAGGAATCCGATCGCTTGGCGAAACTTATCTTTTCTACGTCTGTGTTCATCAGTGTCCATTTCCCGAATTCCTAAATCCGCGTTTTCCGCGAACATCAGCGGCAGAATTGCCAAAATGAAAGAGAGAAGGACATATTCATCAGGGCAAAAATGGGAGTTGATCGTCGGCTATTCCCGCGCCGTCCGCGTCGGAGACCGAATCTATGTGACCGGTACGACGGCGACGGACGAGCACGGCAACATCGTCGGCGAGGGCGACGCGTATGCACAAACCGTCCAGGCGATCAGGAATATCGAGAAGGCTTTGCTGGCGCTCGATGCTTCTCTTGAACATGTGGTGCGGACGCGCATCTTCGTAACGGATATTTCCCGGTGGGAGGAATACGGCCGAGCTCACGGTGAGTTTTTCGAGGGCATCATGCCGGCGACCACAATGGTAGAGGTCTCCGCGTTGATCGACCCCAGAATGCTTGTCGAGATCGAGGCGGACGCGGAGCATTGAACGGTGAGCGGTAAGCAGTGAGCGACTGGAGCGCGGGCAGCCTTGCCCGCCATGAGCGAAGCGAAAGAAGCTTGGTAAGCAGAATGTGTCAGTAGCCCGACCGTCAGGGAGGGCTCCTGTCAGCAGTCAGTTGGAACATGTTCGATAGGATTGTCAGGAGATGACCAGTTGGAAAGAAAAGTGGGATTCGTTGGTCGGACAGCACCGTCCAGATTCCAATTTTAGAAAGGAACTTGAGAGCGACCGTCTCGGCGTCCGCGCTGTCAACGAGGCAGCCTTCGAAACGACGGCCGAAGCGCACCTGGTGGATCTTTTGAGGGATCAGGCAAGCCCTTATATTGCTTTAGTGGAGGAGAAGGACGGCCTCATACGCGGGCATATCGTCTTTACACCTGTCACTCATGAGGAAAGGCCCGACTTGAAGATTTTAGGTCTTGGACCGATGGCGGTGCTTCCTGAATTCCAGCGAGGGCGGATCGGAACAGTGCTCGTTCTGGAAGGATTGGACCGCTGCACCGCAAACGGTTTTGGCGCGGTAATCCTGGTTGGGCATCCGGCATACTATCAGCGATTCGGATTCGTCCCTGCTTCCCGATTCGGCCTCAAATGTCAGTACGACGTGCCGGACGATGTTTTTATGGCTATTGAACTTGAAGAAGGGTATCTTTCCAACGCGGCGGGCCTCGTGAAGTATCACCCGGCGTTCTCTGAAGTATAAGGAGTCCATTTCGATACAGTGTGCAGTGTCGGTAGCCCTCCCTTACGGTCGGGCTTCTGACACAGATATGAATTTTACGTAATGAAATCCAAACTCTCCAAAGACCAGATCGAAAAGAACTTCGCAGAGATCAATCCGCGGATGTCGAAGGCGGAGGCGAAGTTCGAGTCGAACCGATGCCTGTT
The DNA here is from genome assembly GCA_024640445.1 of Acidobacteriota bacterium. Classification (GTDB taxonomy): domain Bacteria; phylum Acidobacteriota; class Blastocatellia; order Pyrinomonadales; family Pyrinomonadaceae; genus Aridibacter. The sequence goes on from JAHEEZ010000038.1 coordinate 2,174, forward strand.
CTGCTACGACGCGCCCTGCACACGCGCCTGCCCGACGCACATCGACGTCCCGGCTTTCATAAAGAAGATCGCAACCGACAATCTGAAAGGCTCGGCACGCGTTATCTTCGACGCTAACCCGATCGGCGCGACGTGCGCGCGCGTCTGCCCCGTCGAGGCTCTCTGCGAAGGCGCGTGCGTCGAGAAGACCCTTATGGAAAAGCCGATCGAGATCGGCAGGCTTCAGAGATACGCGACAGACACGATCACCGGGAACGGCGCGCACGTCTTCGAAGCGGGCGACCCTAACGGAATGTCGGTCGGCGTTATCGGAACGGGACCCGCGGGGCTTTCGGCTGCGACTTACCTGGCAAGGCTCGGCTACAAGGTAACGATGTACGAGAAAAAGGCGCTTGCGGGCGGACTCGATACTTATGGAATGGCCGAGTACAAGATGTCGCAGAAGATCGCGCTCGACGAGGTGAGGCTGGTCGAATCGTTGGGAGTTGAGATCAAAGTAGACACCGCGATCGTTGCAGGAGATGTAGGGGCAGGTCTTGTGCCTGCCCAACGCGACGAATGTCGCGAGATCGGCTTTTCCTCGTTGTTCGAATCCCACGACGCTGTCTTCCTAGGCATCGGCCTCGGCGCGACAAACAAGTTGAAGATCCCCGGCGAGGACCTGGATGGCGTGTTCGACGCCCTTTGGTTCATCGAGCAGATCAAGACCCGCGACTGGCACGGAATCCACGTAGGCGACACGGTCGCGGTGATCGGTGCCGGCAATACGGCGATCGACGCGGTCACGCAGGCGAAACGGCTCGGCGCCGGGAAGGTGATGATGATCTACCGCCGTTCGGAAAACGACATATCGGCGTACGATTACGAATACGAATTGGCGAAGAAGGACGGGATCGATTTCTTTTGGCACAGTTCGCCGATCGAGATCCTGGGCGACGGCAAAGTGGAGGCGCTCAGATGCCGCCTGAATGACGGCTCGGACGAGATCTTTGATATCCGCTGCGACATGGTCGTGAAAGCGATCGGTCAGGAGAAGCAGAAGAGTTTCTTTGACTCGGTCGGGATCGATACGGACGAGAAGGGCCGGGTCGTGGTAGCCGGCAACAGGATGACGACCCGCGAGAACATCTTCGCTGGGGGCGACTGCGTGAATGGCGGAAAGGAAGCGGTTGACGCATCGCAGGCAGGAAAGCTGGCGGCGATGGGCATCCACGAGAAGCTGACGGGAATGACTGTCTCCTTCGCCGGCTCGGGGAGATAGCCGCGAATTTCACGAATTTCACGAAAAGGGAGACGCATTGGACACAGATGGACACGGATATTGAAGAGGGCGGCGGTTAAGTAGATTCCCCAAATTTCAAGCGTCCCGAATTGAGGGTCACACTATGACTTTGCAGAACTGTGTAAAGTGCAAAAAGAAGGCAATGACGTGGCGCATAGATGGCGACGACCGGACGTGGTGGTTCTGTTCAGAATGCGAAGCGGAGATCGAAGAGGACGAGAGTAAGGAGTGTGGCTGTGGACTTTGCGGTTACCCCTCCGTCTCCTGGCTAACCGAAGAAGGAGATAGCTATTACTGGTGTTTCAACTGTAATCAAAAGACTGACAAGACGATTTACAACGAGAACTTTCGCGAGAAGCTCGGAAAGTCGATGCAGCAGGTAATCGAGGAGTTGAGGAATCGGTCGGAACCGGAAACCAATGACACGGATTAACTCAAACAACAGCGGGCGGGCAGGAAAATTGACAGTACGCTGATTTGACGGCAAAGGCGCAAAAAGTATCCTGCTTTCATCCGTGTACATCTGTGTCCAATTCTTCTCTCTTTTTCGTGAAATTTGTGTAATTCGTGGCTAAAGAGACAACATGGCTGATCTAACAACAAACTTTGCAGGCATCATCTCGCCGAATCCTTTCTGGCTGGCGTCCGCGCCGCCGACGAACATGGGTTCGATGGTCGAGCGCGCATTCGACGCGGGCTGGGGAGGCGCCGTCTGGAAAACGCTCGGCGAACCGATCCGAAACGTCTCTTCCCGTCTCGCGGCGATCGACCACGGCCCGAGCCGGATGATCGGGCTCAACAATATCGAGCTGATCACAGATCGGCCATTGGACGTCAACCTCAAAGAGATCTACGAGTGCAAGAAGAAATACCCCGATAACGCGCTCATCGTCAGCCTGATGGTCGAGTCGAAGCAGGAAGCCTGGCATGAGATCGTGAAGATGGCGCAGGACGCAGGAGCGGACGGGCTTGAATTGAACTTCGGATGCCCGCACGGGATGAGCGAGCGCGGGATGGGCGCGGCAATGGGCCAGGTTCCCGAGTACACCTGCATGGTCACCGAATGGGTGAAGGAAGTCGCGACGGTTCCGGTCATCGTCAAGCTTACGCCAAACGTAACCGACATCAACTATCCGGCCGAAGCCGCCGTAAAAGGCGGCGCGGACGCTTTGTCATTGATCAACACCATCAATTCGGTCATCGGCGTCGATCTCGACACGATGGTCCCGCACCCGAATGTCAATGGAAAAGCGGCGCACGGCGGTTACTGCGGACCGGCGGTCAAACCGATCGCGTTGAACATGGTCTCGGAGCTCGCCCGCAACGAGAAAGTGACCATACCGATCAGCGGTATCGGCGGTATAACCACCTGGCAGGACGCGGCGGAATTCCTTCTCCTCGGCGCGGCCAACGTACAGGTCTGCACGGCGGTGATGCATTACGGTTACCGCATCGTCGAAGACCTGATCGACGGCCTGAACAACTATCTCGACGAAAAAGGCATTTCGAGCGTGAGCGATCTGGTCGGCAGGAGCGTGCCTCGTGTCACGACCTGGGGAAATCTGGATCTCAACTACAAGACCGTCGCCCGGGTCGACTATTCAAAGTGCATCCAGTGCAATCTATGCCACATCGCCTGCGAGGACGGCGCGCACCAGTGTATCGATCTTGTAAAGAACGATGATGGGAAAGTATTTCCGGTGGTGGACGAAGGGGAATGCGTGGGCTGCAACTTGTGCTACCTTGTCTGCCCCGCTCCGGACTGCATTGAAATGGTGAGGCTTGACGACGGCTCGAACCCGGTAACCTGGCGGGAATTGTCGTCCGAATAACCGATAGAAATGAACATAAAAAACCGGCGCGCATCTTGTTTGCCACCTTATGCGCGCCGGTTACGTTTGGAGGGAATGTCAAAAAGACGAACAAACCCCTTTAGGAGCTAGTGCTTAGGATGTACGTGTTGGTGTACCGTTACGGGAAGGACCCCCATCATTCCCATAAAGATCAACCCAATGCAAATGAAACCAAACACAACAGCAGTTTTAGCGTCTAGGCCGCCAGTCATATAGGTGACGGCGACCGCCAAGGCTACAAGTCCCCAAAGAGTTTCGTATAGTCTAATTACCATTCGATCTCCCTCCGTTTAAGGTCTGAGCTGCGGACCTCCGCGATTGCTCGGCAATGTTAGGGGCAATGTCCGTGCCTCGCCGCAACCCCTGTAAATACGGTGTTTTCCAATTTCACAAGTGCGGAAAAATTCGTGAAGCACATTAATGACTGCGTATTTTTTCGCGGAAAGCCTGTATTGGGATATATTTACAAGCGTCGCCATTCCTGGAGGTTCGCCGGACTATGGAAACGAAATTCGTGAGATTGTGGGGCGCTGTCTGCCTGATCCTTTTGTCCTCATTTGGCTCAGCGCTCGGACAGTCCGGAGGCAAAGATATGGATGATCGATCAACGGCCGGCGAGAGACCAAGGGCACGCGACATCGGACTTCGGTCCGGTATCCTCGCAACGGGACCGCTCAACGCGATCACGGATGTTGCCGGAGTGAAGGTCGGCCACACGACGATCATCCGGGGAGAAACTATCCGCACGGGCGTGACCGCTGTCCTTCCCCATGGAGGTAATCTCTTCGCAGAGAAGGTCCCGGCCGCCGTCTTCGTCGGAAACGGCTTCGGGAAGTTCATGGGGACGACGCAGATCAAAGAACTAGGTGAAATAGAAACGCCGATCCTGCTCACCTCCACTCTCGCCGTCCCGAAAGTTGGCGATTTCCTGATCGACTATATGCTCGGACTTAAGGGAAACGAGAACGTGCGGTCGATCAATCCTGTTGTCGCCGAAACGAACGACGGGTTCCTGAATGACATACGGGGAAGGCACTTCACAAAAGAAGACGTTTCAGATGCGATCGAGAGCGCCAGTTCGGGAATGGTCAAGGAAGGATCGGTCGGAGCCGGTACCGGAACGGTCGCGTTCGGTTTCAAAGGAGGAATAGGAACTTCTTCGAGAAGACTTCCCCAACGGCTCGGCGGTTACACGGTCGGAGTTCTCGTACAGACGAACTTCGGCGGCGTTCTGACGATCGACGGGGCTCCCGTGGGCGAAGAACTTGGCAGGTATTTCCTTAAAGAGGTCGTCGAAGGCGGGCGGCCAAAGAACACCGCCCGCGACACGAACGATCTTGCTGACGGATCGATCATCATCGTCATCGCGACGGACGCCCCTCTCAGTTCCCGAAATCTTGAGCGAATCGCCTCGCGGGCGATGATGGGCCTCGCGAGGACGGGCGCCGCAGGATCGAACGGGAGCGGCGATTATGCGATCGCGTTCTCAACCGCGGAATCTGTAAGGCGACGCGGTGGCCCTGGTATCGCTCAGACCGAGCGGCTTGGTAATGACGCGATGTCTCCGCTCTTCCTGGCGACGATAGAAGCGACGGAAGAGGCGATCTACAACTCCCTGTTCAAAGCGTCGACGGTGACCGGAAACGGCCGCACCGTTGACGCACTGCCGATCGAGAAGACTGTTGAGATCCTGAAGAAATACAAACGGATCGGTGAGCAGTGAGGTGTAAAACGTTTAGCCCGCCCATTCATGGGTGGGGTCAGTGCCATTCATACCGTTTAGCCCGCCCATTCTTGGGTGGCATTCGAGTGATATCAACCGTTTAGCCCGCCCATTCATGGGTGGCATTCGAGTGATATCAACCGTTTAGCCTACCCATTTATGGGTGGCATTCGAGTGATATCAACCGTTTAGCCTACCCATTTATGGGTGGGAACCGCACGCCGCGAGAATCCGCTCTGTTCCTGGGGCCCGCATCGAAAACAGTACTAACAACAGTCCAGGGACCCCATCTGGATCGGTGGGCACTTCACAGTGCCGTAACTGCAAAATACGCAGCAATCGCCATGTTTTGGTTTGAGAAGGCCCGTGCAATCAGGACACTCGTAGAAAAACTGGCAGGCGTCGGTCGGCATCGTCTCAACGCTCTTATGACCACAATTCGGACAAGTTAGCTCAGACTCTAAGACCACGTTCTCCATTCGTCTATTATTCTTCACAAAATCATTTTCGCCAATTGCTCTAGTACCTTCTGATGACCCCGGACAAGCAAGGACGTTTCGCTCCGCTTACGGGCAGGGCCCTCCAGCCGCTCCTGACTTCTTACGGTAGCCCTCCCTCACGGTCAGGCTTCCGATACTTCGTTTCGCTCTTGACTAAAAGACGATTTTGGTCATAATTCATAACTTATGAGAGCAACGGTACAGACAAAGGAAATTCGCGACGCCATTCTGGACGCAACGGACCTGCTTCTTTCCAGGTACGGCTATAAGAAGATGACCATTGATGATCTTGCCCGCGAGGTAGGGATCGGCAAAGGCAGCGTCTATCTGCACTTCTCCAGCAAGGAAGAGATCGTCCTTTCGCACATCGACCGAATAGTCGAACGCGTAAAGGAGGACCTGGAGAAGATCGCCGCATCCAAGGCCTCGCCGGAAGTGAAGTTCCGCGAGATGGTGCTGAGTCGGGTTCTCATCCGCTTCGATAACGTACAGCATTACACGGAGAGCATAGATGAACTCCTTTCATCACTCCGCGCAAAGGTGATCGAGCGGCGCAAGCAGTATTTTCGTGAAGAATCAGAGATCTTTGCGAAAGTGATAAAGGAAGGGCAGGGTACTGGGATATTCAGCAAAGGAAATCCGTCTGAAGTGGCGGTTTCCGCGGTTTTTGCTACGAATTCCCTTCTGCCTTCCAGCCTTTCGACCCAGGAGCTGGGCGAACGCGGCCACGTCCGGAAGCGGGCGATCGCGATCGCCGACCTTCTGCTAAACGGCATAAAGGAATCATAAATAGAGGAGTACTAATAATGAGATCATTCAAAACTTTCGTCGCCCCCGCAGCCATCTTGTTCGTCATTTTCATCTTCTCCAACATCGTCATAGTCGCACAGCAAGCCGGCGAAGAACCGGACGCCGCGATCGACGAATCGACCAAGGCCGATGTTATCAACACCCTTTTGGAGAGTCTCAACCGAACATACGTTTTTCCCGATACTGCAAAGAAAATGGAGCAGCACGTACGAGGCCTTATTGCCAAAGGTGAATACGACAAAGTCTCGAGCGCGATGGAATTCGCCAGGAAACTGACCGAGGACCTCCAGGCGGTTAGCAACGACAAGCATCTTCGCGTTCGGTTTTCCAATGAACCCCTTCCGGTGCGGACTGAAGCAACGGAACCAAGTGCGGAAGAACGCGAACAGCAGATGCATTACATGAAGGACATCAACTTCGGCTTCGAAAAGGCTGAAAGGCTTTCGGGCAACATCGGCTACATCGAATTCCGGGGCTTTTTTGATCCGGAGAACGGCGCGGACACTGTCTCCGCAGCAATGAACTTCGTCGCTAACACTGACGCACTGATCTTTGACCTCCGGCGAAACGGGGGCGGCGATCCGGCGATGGTCGCGCTTATCTGTTCATATCTGTTTGGCAAGGAAAAGGTTCATCTGAACGATCTTTATTGGCGAGGCGAGAACCGGACAGAAGAATACTGGACGATGCCTGAAAAAGTGAAGGGGTCGCGGTATGAAGGAAAGGACGTCTACGTGCTGACAAGCAACAGGACGTTTTCCGGCGCCGAGGAATTTTCGTACAACCTTAAGAACCTGAAAAGGGCAACCATCGTCGGGGAGACAACCGGCGGAGGCGCGCATCCGGGCGGTTCGGTACGCCTGAGCGACCACTTCAGTGCGTTCGTGCCGACCGGGCGGGCGATCAGCCCTATCACAAAGACAAACTGGGAAGGCACGGGGGTGTCGCCTGATGTCGCTGTGGATAAGGACATCGCGCTTGAGACGGCACACAAGATGGCTCTGGAAAAAGCACTGGAAAAGGTAACAGATAACGAGAGACGTGCCGGTTTGAAGCGACTGATCGAGAAAAACGAAAAGGAGATCGCAGAGAAGGGGAAATCGGTCGCGAAGAAGCAGTGATCGTTGGGACTTATTCGTTCGTTTAGAGCAACGCTTTGCGTTGTCATTCAGCGCGGAGCGCTGCTCTGAACGGCATCCTCATCTCAATCGTTTAGAGCAACGCTATGCGTTGTCATTCAGCGCGGAGCGCTGCTCCCAACGGTTCCCTTGATCCAATCGTATTGATCAGTGATCTTCGAGGACGATCAGCGCTGTCTGACCGCCGCCCTGTGTGACGTTTACAAGGGACGACGACGAAAGCCGGACCATACCGCCTTCGGCCTTGTTGTTGAACAGGTAGGGGTCAAAATCGACCAGCAGTTCTTCGAGCGAGACTTTGGAGTTGTACACCGGAAATTTTTCCTTTCCAACCGGCGCTCTCTCCTGGACCACGAATGAGTCTTCAAGACCCTCCGCAAGAGCGACCTCCCAATCGGCATCGGTCGCTTCCCATCCAAGTGTGATCCCCTTTCCGCCATAATCGTCATTGGGCTTGATCAAGAGAATGTCCTTATTCTTGAGAATGAACTCAGGCAGATCGACGGTACCGCCTTCGTATGAAGTCGTCGCTTCTTCCACTCTACGAGTCCACGGAATGTGCTTCCGAATCGTCTCAAGCTGGGAATCCGTGAATATGCCCGCGTACTTTTCGTCGGTGAAGATACCGAAACTCATCTTCTTGTGCGGGATCTTCACGCGGAACGAGTTGATCATGCAGATATTCCCGTCCTCGTATGCTTTCACGATCGGATGGTCCGCTCCGTACTTCTCAAGCAGTTCGTGTATTAGCACCCGTTTGTAAAGGATGTCGATCCGGAATGACCCGGCATGCAGCGACTCTCCCTCGTAGTCGAGCTCGGACGGGTCGCAGACAAGCGTCCTGTATCCCATCGATTCGAAGTAATCTTTGAGCACATAGAATTCCGGCTCGGTCGAAACGCCTTCCCAGTCCACGATAGCGATGTTCGGTTTCCGTTCCCTGCCGCCGTGTTCGCGGTAGCAACGGACGAGGGTTTCAAGCAGTTTGGAGCGGGGTTTGGGCCGCCAATGCGGAGTTTCGGCGAGAAAATCTTTCAACAGAGGGATCCTGGAAAGCACCGCTTCTATCTGATGCTGGTCGCTCGGCCCCGAAGGCGTCTCAGCGTTGTATTCGAGAAACTTGAAATCGTCGCCGTCAAAAAAGGTGTCGAGCCGTCCGGAAGCGCAAACACTGGAATAACCCGGTTCGACCGCGACCAATTTTCGTTCCAGGTCCGTCAGATCGAGCCGTTCCAGAAGCTCCTCGTCCTCAAGCGCCGCGAATGTCAGATTTTCCGCCGCCATCACTATTGATTCCGCGGCGCTCATTACAGAGTCGTACTGGCTTCGTGTGAGGAAATGTGGGCGAAGGAAGGGAATCGTCGGACGGTCGCCGTACAGCAGCCCCAATTCGCTCTGAACCTCGATAAGTTCCTTAAAAAGGGCCTTGTCGCTGCCGTACTCGTCAAGCAAACGCTTATTGAGGTCGGCGATCATCGAGTCGGGATGTCCTTCCATAACCCGTTAATGATAAGGCACTTGCCGACATCAGCAAAGTTGTTGAAAACGATAGGAGAAAAGGCCGCCCGAACCGGCGGCCTTTCAAAGCGCGTTTATGGAGCGGGATCGCTCAGTTTTCTGTCCTTGTACCTTTCAAAGAACTCTGTGTGCCGCGAGGTAAGCGGCAGCATCCGTCCCTTGATGAACAGGTACTTGATGTTCGTTCTCGGATCAAGAATGTCGCCGTCAGCGACAACCACATTCGCGACCTTCCCTTCGTCAAGTGAACCATATTTGTCGGCTATCCCGAGGATCTGTGCGGGATAAAGCGTCACGCTTTTTAAGGCGTCATCTTTTGAAAGCCCGAAACCTCCCGCAAGCCCAGCCTGATATGGCAGATCGCGCGCGTTCGAACCATCGTCGCCGGTCGAGATGCAGAATTTCATTCCCGCTTCGCTCATTTTCGAAGGGGATGAGAAGTTCGAATCGTAAGGATCGTCATTGCTAAGCGGATTCTGGTAAATGTCGTTGAAGATGACGGGTATGTCGCGCTTCTTAAGCTCTTCAGCCTCTTCCCACGCCTCGGCACCGCCGAAGATGATCGCCCTGACCTTCATGTCGTCAACGAACTTGATGACCGCGCGAATGTCCCTGGCCCTTTGGGCGGAAAAGATGATGGGCTTCTCGCCCCGGACATATGGCACCATAGACTCCATCTTCAGATCGGTCTCAGGATACGGAAGTGTATTGTCTTTGGCATATGCCTCCTGAGCTCTGGCATATTGCTTCGCAGCCTCAAAAACGTCCTTTATTTCTTTAACCCGGTCGTCTCTCCGTTTCACAGCCTGGTCGAAGTTGATCCTTCGCGGACCCGAGAATGGGTTAAATCCGGAGAATGTCGTCACGGTCGGAAAGTCGATCACAAGGCTGAAGACCGGAACCTCGGCCATTTCCGACTGCGTGCTCCCGTTCAGGTTGACGATCGCCGATTGTCCGGAGATCAATCCTCCGGAAGGCATGGAAAGCACGGTCGTTATCCCGTTCACTCGCGTCACGTTTATATGCGACGTGTGTGGGTTGATTCCCAGGTATGCCTTCGCGTTCGGGTTGATGTCACCCGTTTCGGAGACGTCCACTGTTCCCCTGGCTCCGCCACCGATCTCCAGCAGGCCCATATTCGTCCCCGCGTCGATCATCCCTGGAAACACTGTAAGGCCCTTGCCGTCTATTTTTTCCGCATTTCTAGGGATGGAGACGTTCGGTCCTACCGCGGCGATCACACCATCGCGAATGACGATCGTGCCGTTAGGGATCTCGGCTCCTGAGACAGTCACTATCCTTGCCCCGATGATCGCGAACGTTCCCTCTCTGCCCGTCTGATTCTGATCCGCCGGCCCGTTTTGAGCCAGCAGCAACGACGAAAGAAAGAGAACAAAAATGGCGGCCGAAAATAAGTGTTTGTTTACCATTTGAAATTTGAATACCAATTTCCGCGAAAACGAAGTGTCTCGGAGGGCAGGGACTAGCCCAGCCTCTACTGTTCTTCCTGACTTCCTAACTGTCATCGCTTGTTTCCTCCCTTCGAAGGATCGGGCGTCGCTTCCGGGTTTTCATCCTTGCCGCCTTTCTTATCGTCCTTCTTCCCTCTTTTGTTCGGAGGAAGGTTAGCCTCGAGTTTTTCAAGGCGTTCCCTCTCAGCCTTCAGCTCGGAACGGCGCGCAATGTCTTTCGCCCTGTCAAAAAGGACCTCTCCATCGACCAGCGTCTCTTCAACGTAAGAGAAGGGACTGAACGGATGACCGCTCCAGATCGCCACATCGGCATCCTTGCCGACCTCGATCGAGCCGGTCCACTTGTCCACACCCAGCTGTTTCGCCGGGTTGAGGGTGATCATCTTCAGCGCCTCTTCTTCCGGAACGCCGCCGTACTTCATAGTTTTCGCGGCATCCAGATTGAGCCGGCGGATACGCTCGCCGGAATCGGAGTTGATCGAGACAACAACACCGTTCTTCCAAAGTATGTAAGCGTTGTACGGGATGGTGTCATAGGCCTCCAGCTTGTAGCCCCAGTAATCGACGAAGATCGAAACTCCGGTGCCGAACTTCGCGATCTCGGGAGCGATCTTGTAGGCCTCCAGCCCGTGCTGGAGCGTGGCGACCTTGAACCCGAACTCGTCGGCGATGAGCATCAGGTTCAAGTGCTCGTCCGACCTGTAGCCGTGGGCGTGGACCAGCCGCTTGCCTTCAAGCACCTCGACAAGAGGTTCCAGTTCAATATCGCGTCTGGGCGGGACCTTTGTCCTGCCGGCGCGAAAGTCGTCCCACTTCTTTTTATAGTCGCGCGCCCTTACAAATGCGTCGCGGATCACCTCCATCGTACCCATGCGCGTTGCCGGATAGCGGCGGCTCTGTCCGGGCTGTGGAGTGAAATTCGAACGTTTCACATTCTCTCCAAGCGCGAACTTGATGCCCGGAGGAGCGTTCTCGAAGACGTAGTCTTCCAGCGGATGCCCCCATTTCAGTTTCACAACCGTGTTTTGCCCGCCGATCGGATTTGCCGAGCCGTGAAGCAGATTTAACGTGGTGACGCCGCCGGCCAGGGCTCTGTAGATAGTCATGTCCGTCGGGTCAAGTACGTCACGGGTGCGGACCATCGAAGTGACCGCCAGCGAGCCTTCGTTGATGGCATCGAGCATCGCGTGCGAGTGGCAATCGATGATGCCCGGGACAAGGTACTTCCCTGTCGCGTCGATCACGACCGCATTCGGCGCGCGTAGGTTCTTTCCGATCCTCGCGATCTTGCCGTTGCTTATCAGCACGTCCGTGTTCTCAAGAGTGCCCCGCGCCGCTGTCAGCACGGTCGCGTTCTTGATGAGTGTCTCGCCTGTGTTCTGAGCGAGAGCCGACCCGCAGAGCAGGGCCAGCAACGATATCCCGATCAAAATAGCTTTCAAATGATTCTTCATTTCATTCCTCGATCAATACCAAACAGATCCTTCGAAATTTAGAAACGTGTCCGTGCGCTTACGGAACTCTCGTACCCCTGAAGGCGACCGGTCCCTGCGGGGTGTCGATAGTGCCTTCTACCTCGTTACCCGTAACCCTGCCGTCAAAGGCAACGGGAATATCGGAACCGCCCACGTTTACTGTCACTGAGAACGTGAAGCCAGTTGGGGTCGTCTTTCCGTCCCTGATGGGCGTTGCCGGGAACATGTCCGACGAAAGAGTACCAGTGAGGGTCTGGGCGGACTGTTCGAGAGTAAGGGTGGATGCGACGGATTGACCCGGAACATCTATCGTCAGATTCCATGTGCCGGCTACGCGGGGCGCGGCCCCACCCGCATTAGCTCCGCCGGCAGGCTTCTCAGGTTTCTTCGGCTGTTCAAACTCCTTGCCGTCAACGAAGACGTATGCCACCGATGCGTCCTTGTCCAGAAGACCGCCTTTCACCAAGACCAGGTTCGCGATCTTCCCTTTTTCGATCGAACCCAACGTGTTGTCAACGCCAAGTATCTCCGCCGCTGTAAGCGTCATGGCCCGGACAGCGTCGCCTTCGCTTAGCCCGTTCTCAACCGCCTCCCGGGCATTAGCGAAGTAGTCCTTCATATTCTTCAGTTCGCCTGAATGAAACGCGAACCGGACTCCCGCCGCCTTTAGCCTGGCCGGATTCTTGGGAACCTCGGCCCTGAGCCTGAGAGTTTCCAGCGTCTCCGGCTCGGCGTCCTTTGACTCGGAAAGTGTGCGCTTCGGGAAATCCAGCGAAAGCAAAACTGCTATGTTGTCCGCCTTCAGACGGTCGGCGACCTTCCAGGACTCCTGACCGCCGGATATCAATGCTTTGAGCTTGAATTCTTTTGCCAGATCGAGCGCCCTTATGATCTCGCGCTCGGTGTTCGCTGTGAAGACGACCGGCTGTTCCCCGTTGACGACCGGGATAAGTGCTTCAAGGGAAGCGTCGGCGCCGGGCCGTTTCATCCCGCGGGGATCTTTCGCATACATCTTCAGAAGTTCGTCGTGGCGTTTCGCATCCAGAAACATTTGCCTGAGCGCCGCGAACGTACCCAAAAGCGAACCTGGGTAGGAACCCCTCAACGTCGTGAAAGTCACGTGCTGCGCGAACGGCGAACGGATGATCATCTCCGAGACCGAATCACCTGCCAGATTAATGACGGCAGATTGCCCATTGAATATTCCGCTGTTGTCCACAGTCAGCGCCGTCGTAAACCCGGCGTTCCGGTGCGCGGAAATCTGCGAATCGCCAGCTTTCAGCTTCGAAGCGGCCATCGTCTCCGGCCTCAGCCCATCAGCATAATTCGAGTTCGAATCGTCGCCAGCGGTCTGACCCCTTTGTCCTCCGCCGCCCGGCGCGCCCGCAGGCTGGGAAGGAATGCCGAGACTGGTGTCGGCATCGAATAGCCCCGGATAGACGGTCATACCCTTGCCGTCAAAGATCTTCGCATCCGAAGGTGCCTTCACGCCGGCGCCGACAGACTCGATAAGGCCGTTGCGGATGACAACCGTTCCGTTCTCGATCACGGCACCTGATACGGTCACGATCTTCGCGTTTGTGATCGCGTACGATCCGACCTGGGCGTTGATCGCGAAGGCGAACGCGAAAAAGCACAAAACGGCGAGAACAACTCGCGGAAATTGTTTATTCATAGCTTTACTGCTGAAAATCTGAGGATGTGAACTGCAATTTTTGTGTACGCAGTATAGAGCAAAAGGTTTGCGTTTGAAAAGCGATTTCATTGATAGTGGGCAGATACCGCTTGCCAATCCCGGCCAAGTGTCTAACATAGGCTTATGGAAGCAACCGTTCTCTTTGACGGCGTATGCAATTTCTGCAACGGTTCCGTTAATTTCATTATCCGTCGCGACAGCAGAGGCTTCTTCAAATTCGCACCTCTTCAGTCGCAAATGGCCGCCGACCTCCTTGCAAAACACACCGTCGACAAGGAAAAGACGGATTCGATCATCTTGGTTGAAAACGGCAAAGTTTACTTGTTCTCGACAGCAGCTCTGAGGATAGCGAGCAGGCTTGATGGAAACTGGCCGCTCCTTTATGGATTCATTATCGTGCCGCGGCCGATCCGGGATTTCTTCTACAAACTGTTCGCGAAGTACCGGTACAAGATGTTTGGCAGGACCGATCAGTGCATGATCCCGACGCCGGCAGTGAGAGGACGATTTCTCGCGGAAGCGAAGACCGAGGATTGAGGATGGTGCGTACGTGTACCGTTAAGAGCAACGCTCCGCGTTGCATGGCAGCGCAGAGCGCCGCTCTTAACGGCTCACAGATCTCATTGATCGTTGGTCAATGATCGCTGAAGAAATGTTCGACACTGAGACATTACAATTCGACCCGCTCCTGGAGCTGATCGCGGGAAACGCGCAAACGCCTATGGGTCGAAAGCGCATTCTCGCGGCGGCGCCCTTCACAAGCAGGCCGGAGTTGGAACGGGATCTGGAGTCGCTCGCTGAAGCGGTAAAGCTTCGATCGGAAGACGTCCGGTGGCGGTTCTCGGAATTACGGAATCCTGCAGGCATCATCAGCCGTTTGCGGATCCGCGACACAATGATCGAGCCGTTGGACCTCAGGGAACTTGCCTCGCTCATGCGGCAGGCGATTGAGGTTCGGTCGGTAATTCGAGAATTTGCGGAAGAGGCGCCTTCGCTTTGGGCGATCGCCGAGAACATCAGCCCCGAACTTGCGGGTCCCGCCGAAGAAATTAACAGGAAGATCCTGCCGAACGGCGAACTTGATGATTCCGCGTCGGCGGAACTCAACCGGCTACGGCGCGACATAAATTCGCAAAGAGCGCGTCTGACGAAATCGCTGGAAGCGCTGATGCGTTCCAAGGAGGACGCGGTCCAGGACGATATAGTAACGGTCCGCAACGATCGGTTCGTGATCCCTGTAAAGGCCGATTTCAAGGGGAAGATCAGCGGCGTCGCGCACGGTGCTTCATCGTCCGGCGCGACGGTGTTTATCGAGCCGCTCGAGGCGATCGAGGCGAACAACGAACTTCAGACGCTGAAGGCGAAAGAAGAGAACGAGATCCTGCGCATTCTTTTCTCGCTTTCCGAGAGTCTTCGTCAAAGCCTGCCTTTGATCGTGATTGCGGCTGAGGCTGTCGCGGAACTCGACGCCGTGAACGCAAAAGCGGAATTCGCCAGAAGTTTCGGAGCGGTCGTGCCGGTGATCAACAACGAGGGCGATCTTGCAATTGAGAACGCGCGGCATCCTTTGCTCGAAGACGCGCTTCGCGGGACCGATGCCGAGATCGTGCCCGTCAGCTTCGCCCTCTCCAGCGAAAACCCAATAATGATCATCTCCGGCGCGAACGCGGGAGGAAAGACGGTGGTCCTGAAAACCGCCGGGCTCTTGTCGATGATGGCCGTATCCGGGCTTCCCATTCCGGCAGAATCCGCGGCCGTCCCGTTCTACGCTTCGGTGCTTGCGGACATAGGCGACAAGCAGTCGATCTCCGCCAATCTCTCTACCTTTTCTTCGCACATCTCGAACATCGCCTCGATGATAGAAGGGCTTGAGATCCCGGCCCTCGTCCTGCTCGATGAGGTTGGAACGGGAACCGATCCGGAAGAGGGTTCGGCGCTCGGCGTAGCGATCGTCGATCATTTCCGGAACCACGGCGCTCAGGTGATCGCTTCTACGCACTACCGTGGACTGAAGATCTATGCTGCGAACGACGAGACCGTGATCAACGCCTCGGTCGAGTTCGACGAAAAGACGCTCGAGCCTACATATAAGCTCTTGACCGGGCTCGCCGGCGCATCATCTGGTCTTGAAATGGCGAAGAGATTCGGCATTCGAGAACAGGTGATCGAAAAGGCGCGCGCGAATCTCGATCTCGCCGCGCGGGAGGCCGAGGACTATCTTCACAAGCTTCAGGCGGAAACGAAACAGGCGGAAGACCTGCGCGTCGCACTGGAAACCGAACGAGAGGCGGTCGCCGAGCGATATGCCAGCCTGGACGTCGAGTTTCGGCAGAAGGAAAAGAAACGGCGGGAGAGGTTCGAGAAGGAGATCGACAAGATCGTCTCTGAATTCGAGACAAGAGCGAAAGAACTTCTTAGATCTGTCAGCGACAAGAAAGAGCGCAAGAAACTGGAAAAAGACCTTGCGGGAAAGAAGGCCGAATTGAAACGGTCGGCCGCCGCCGCGACAGGAACGGAAAAGAAATCGTTCGAACCCACCGACGACGGCCCTCCGCCCGGGATGGAAGAGAAGGACATTCCGATCGCGCCCGGAGTTCAGGTGCTTCTGAAACGTTTCGGAACGATTGGAAAGGTGGAAAGGGTCACAGACGACGGGGTGGAAGTATCGGTCGGTTCGATGCGTATGCGGCAGGACATCGACGATCTTCAGGCGGTTTCTTCGAAGGGCGGCGGCGCGAAGGTGGGTAAAGGATCCGGAAGAGATCTGGATGAACTGACATCAAGAGAAGTGGCGAAGGAGCTGAACCTCATCGGGAAAACGACGCTTGATGCCGAGATCGATGTGGACCGCTTTCTCGACGAATCGTATATGGCGAGGCTCGAATCCGTGAGGATAATCCACGGCTTCGGAACTGGCGCGCTTAAGAACGCCGTCCACCAGACATTAAAGGGCCATCCGCACGTGGAGAGTTTCGGCTTCGCGCCCCAGAACGAGGGCGGCAACGGCGCGACGATCGTTGAATTGAAGAAGTGACAGTAGGGGCGGGGCTTGTCCCCGCCTTTCGGTCCGATGAACTTTAGTTTGTCGGTTTTCCACCACGGAGTGCATGGGGGTCACGGAGAATTTTGAGCCGTTTCCTTACACGTTCAGAGTTCAAGCTTCAGCTTGTGCCAAGAAGACGAGTTTTCGCCGCGGATCAGCGCGGAAAACGCGGATAGGTTCAGGGCTGGAGCGGTAGCGACGGGCACAGAAAGATTAACCGCGGAGGTGCAAAGTCGCTGAGGATTTTTGGAAGGCAGGACGCGTTCAGAGTTCAAGCTTTAGCTTGTCTTAGCGCAGGGAGAGTTAGCCGCGGATTCCACGAATTTCACGGATCAGCTCCCTCCGCGTCTTTGCGCCTCCGCGGTTAGACAATCGCCGTTCAAAATGTTCGCTGCCAGTTGACGCCCTCCCTCACGGTCGGGCGTCCTACACACCCTTCAGCTCACAATTTTCAATCCTCAATTCACAATTTCCCATTCCCGATTTACAATCTAGAATTCAATTTCAGATTTAGAATTTTCAGTTTTTCACTTATCGCCCGTGCTGTTTCCTCAATACTTCATAGACGACCTCAAGAACCGCGCCGACATCGTGGCGATAATCGGCGAGCACGTCCAGCTGAAGAAGAAAGGATCGAGCTGGATGGCCTGCTGTCCCTTCCACCAGGAAAAAACTCCTTCGTTCTCAGTAAATCCCGGAAAAGGTTTTTATCATTGCTTCGGCTGCGAGAAGTCCGGAACCGTCTATAACTTCCTTATGGAGGTTGAGGGATTGAATTTCCCTGAGGCCGTGCGAAAGGTCGCCGAGATCTCCGGCATCCCCCTTCCCGAACCGGTCGACGACGTGAATTACGCGCGCCAGAAACAGCAGCGCGACGCCGAAAAGAAACTCGCCGAGAAGGTCATCGAGCTTAACCGGATAGCGCTCGAGCTATGGGAGGAGAATCTCATCGCTGACAATCCTCAATCGAAGGCCGCGCGCGAGTACCTGAATTCGCGCGAGCTGGATGACGAGACGATAAAGAAATTCCGCATCGGTTTCGCGGAAGACAGCTGGGACCGGCTTCTTAACTTATTGAAAGAACAGGGTTTCGAAGAAAAGCTGATACGTGAAAGTGGGCTTGTTTCGATCAACGAGGAGAAGGATCGGATCTACGATCGTTTCAGGGGACGGATAATCTTTCCTGTGCTCGACATCAACGGTGATCCGATCGCCTTCGGGGCGCGGACGTTAGGCAGCGGAGAGCCGAAATACCTGAATTCTCCCGAGACGCCGGCGTATGTGAAAGGCGAACATCTTTATGGATTTTTTCAGAATAAAGATGAGATAAGGAAGCGCAAATACGCAATACTCGTCGAAGGGTACCTGGACCTGCTCGCCTTGTATCAATTTGGGGTGAAAAACTGCGTTGCGAGCCTCGGAACGGCGTTCACGGACGCCCAGGCAAAACTCCTCGGCAGGTTTGCACGAAAGGTTGCCGTTAACTATGATGGAGACAGTGCGGGAATAAAGGCGGCAAGACGGGCAATAGAGACGCTACTCGCGGCGGATTTTGAAA